>JAENXK010000208.1 GCA_016649615.1 Thermoleophilia bacterium | reverse complement strand
GTGATCGGTTTGGCGGAGGCCCGCCGAATGGATCGCGGCCCCGGCCTCTAGGATGCCTGCCATGCCTGCCGACTCTTCTTCACAACCGCTGCCTCGACCGCGATCAGCCGCCGTTTTTGACGGACCCGACCGGGCCGCCGCCCGGGCTTACATGAAGGGCATCGGTTACACCGATGAAGATCTGAGCCGTCCGACTGTCGGCATCGCCAATACCTGGACCGATGCGATGCCGTGCAACTACGGGCTGCGGGATCTGGCCGAGTACGTGAAGCAGGGTGTTCGCGCAGCCGGTGGCACACCGATGGAGTTCAACACGGTCGCGGTCTCGGACGGAATCACCATGGGCACCCAGGGGATGAAGACATCGCTGGTCAGCCGGGAAGTCGTCGCCGACTCGATCGAGCTGATGGCTCGCGGCTACCAGTTCGATGCCATGATCGGTCTCGCCGCCTGCGACAAGACGATCCCCGGCGCGGTGATGGGTGTCACCCGTCTCGACGTGCCTTCGCTGGTGCTATATGGCGGCTCGATCAAGCCGGGCAGGTACAAAGGCAAGGACGTGACCATCCTCGAGATGTTTGAGGCGATCGGCGCGCACGCCGCCGGCAAGATCAGCGACCAGGAGTTGACTGACATCGAGAATGTCGCGAGCCCGGGGTTCGGCGCCTGCGGTGGACAGTTCACTGCCAACACGATGGCCTGTGCTTTCGAGGCCCTGGGGATCTCTCCCGCCTTCTCGGCGATGGTCCCGGCTGAGGATGAGGAGAAGAACGTCGTCGCGGAAAAGATCGGCGAGCTGGTGATGAAAGTCCTGGCCGAGGACCTCCGACCCAGCAAGGTGATCACCCGTGAGTCACTCGAAAACGCGATCGCCTGCGTCTGCGCTTCGGGCGGTTCGACAAACGGGGTGCTTCACCTGCTGGCGGTCGCCCGCGAGGCCCGGGTCGAACTCGACATCGATGACTTCGAGAGGGTTTCCCGCCGCACCCCGCTGCTGGCCGACCTCAAGCCCGGCGGCCGTTTCATCGCGACCGATCTCTACCGGGCCGGGGGGGTCCCCTTGATTCTCAAACACCTGAAGGACGGCGGCCTGCTCAACGAGGATCAGATCACGGTCACCGGCCGGACGATCGGCGAGGAGGCCGACCGGGCCGAGGAGCAGCCCGGACAGGAGGTCGTGCTGCCGGTCGACGCGCCGCTCAAGGCCCAGGGAGGCCTGGCGATACTGCGGGGCAACATCGCCCCCGACGGAGCGGTGGTCAAGGTCGCCGGCACCGAGCGCAGCAGGCACAGCGGCCCGGCCCGGGTTTTCGAGCGGGAGCAAGACTGCTTCAGGGCGGTCCGTGAAGACGACATCGAAAAGGGCGACGTGATCGTGATCCGCAACGAGGGGCCGGCCGGGGGACCCGGGATGCGCGAGATGCTCCAGGTGACCGCCGCGCTGGTCGGCAAAGGCATGGGCGAACACGTCGCCCTGTTGACCGACGGCCGCTTCTCCGGGGCGACCCGGGGCCTGATGGTCGGGCACGTGGCGCCGGAAGCGGTCAAAGGTGGTCCGATCGGGGCGATCCGTGATGGTGACACGGTCACCGTCGACATCGACAACCGGGAGCTCTCGGTCGATCTCTCCCCGGATCAGATCGAGGAGAGGCTGAATTCGTACGTGACGCCGGACCCGCTGTTCGAGCGTGGCGTGATGGCCAAGTACGCCCGCAACGTCAGCTCGGCTTCACTGGGCGCGATCACCTGAGACCGGCCGATCCTTTTGCGACCCGGCCGGGTTCTATCGGGCAGGAAGACGGTAAGGTCAAACGCAGGGCCGGTCGACGGCCGAAACGATCCGGTCCACGGTGGCCGGTAAAGGTGAGGGAACAGATGTCGAATCTCAGGGACAGAGCAGGATCGGTACTGCGGCTTTCACTGGCGACCGCGGTTGCAGCGATGGCCCTGGCGAGCTTCGGATCGTCTTCGGCAGTTGCCGGGGACTCGACCTCCTGGCTGTGCAAGCCCGGCCAGGCCGACAACCCCTGCGTCGGCAAGCTGGGCGGCACATCGGTCGGACCCGACGGCACGGCTACCGACCTCGGATACGACGTCGACCCCTACTCCTACGACCCGCCTCCCAAGCCCCAGGTCGACTGCTTCTACGTCTACCCGACCCAGAGCAACCAGAAGACTGCCAACGCCAACCTGAATCCCGACCAGGAGCTGAAGGACGTTGCCGTCAACCAGGCCCGGCAGTTTTCCCGGGTCTGCGACGTGTATGCGCCGCTGTACCGCCAGTTCACCTTTGAAGAACCGGTGACCCCCGAAGTCAGGGACATCGCCTATTCCGGCGTGCTCCAGGGCTGGAACGACTACTTGGAGAACTACAACGACGGTCGCGGCGTGATCATCATCGGCCACTCCCAGGGCACGTCCCACCTGGCCCGGATGATCGCCGACGAGG
>JAENXK010000231.1 GCA_016649615.1 Thermoleophilia bacterium | reverse complement strand
GGGCCGCCGGATTCACCGTCCGGGCCGCCGGATTCACCGTCCGGGCCGCCGATCAGGGCGATTCGTTCTCCGGGCGGTCGGGGCCGTTCAGGCGGCCGGGCGGTCCTCGGCCCAGCGTGGCGGCCTGAGGAGCAGAACCGGCTGCTTCGGCGGGACCAGACCCTCGGGCCGGTTCGGCCGGAAGCTCACGCAGGGATCTTCGAGATCAAGGGCGCAGAGCATCTTCTTGCGGAAGTAGCAGTCCTCACATCGCGGGGTATCTGACTTGCGGGCGGCCACTGCGATCCATCCAAGCAATTCGGGCCGGGGCCGGTCGGACCCGATCCCGCAATTCGCAGCTTTCTTATTTCACAACTCTGCAACGACCCCGCATTTTGGGGTTCCGGACCGGGCGCCCCCGGGGGAGAGTTCCGGCGACCGGCGGACTTAAGCGCCGACGCGGAGGTCCAACGGCAACCGGGACCCGCTTTCCGGCCCGCGATCGATGGAGGGGAACCGGTTCGACGGGGTGAGGGCCGGGGAGGCTTCGCGGGGGACGGCGCGGCGCCGACAGCCATGGCTCCGACTCTCTGGGAATTCAGAGGAACCGGTGTTCAGAGGATTTCGCCAACCGGAGTCCGGTGCCGAATCGGCCGAGGTCAGCTCGCCGTTTTCGGCCACCCCCTGCCACCACTCGAACCAGTCGTCCCGGATCCGGTCGAACTGCTCCTGGTCGAGCCCGAACGTGCTCAGCGTGAAGCTGACCCGGGCACCGTTGTCCGACTGTCCTTCACCGGCGGCAGCCCCGTTGAGTCCCCGCTCGGACGAAAACGCGCCCGGGCCCGCGCCGAACTCCCCGGTCGCGGTGATCGCGGTGTGGCTTCCGCTGAACCACCCCTCCCCGCCGAGCCGTTCGTCGATCGTGGCCAGGACCTCGTTCCCGTCGCCGATTCCGCTCAGGTACACGGTACGCCGGCTGTCGCTGTCGGCGTGTTTTTCCAGATACGGCGCAGCTGGAAGAAGAAAGCGATCCAGCCCTCTCGCATTCCGTCGAACTCGTTTCCGGACCCGGGTTCGCCCGGCTGCACCGCCCTGATCGCCGAGCCGTCCGGGTCGGGTCTGACCTCGGTGAACTGGCCTCCGAGGGCCTCGGCGTCGAGCCGCATCCGCTCCGCGTCTGCGCTGGAGTGGTCAAAGAAGATGAACTGGATCTCGTCGGCCAGGCCGGGTGCGTCCCAGCCGAACCAAAGGGCGATTTTGCCGGGATCGGTCAGCGCCTGCCAGACCCGTTCCGGGTCGGCGCGGATCTTCACCTCAACCTCGAACTCCCGGGCCATCATCCGATTCTGTCCCGCCGACCTGGAACCGGCAACCCGTGCACGGCCATCCTGCCGGGTGCCGGCCCGGCCCGCCGGATCAACCGGCGTCCGGGTCCAGTGTCCGGCGGCTAGTAGCGGTAGTGATCGGGCTTGTAGGGCCCGTTGACGTCGACGCCGATGTAGGAGGCCTGTTCCGGGGTGAGTTCGGTCAGGTCGACCGAGAGCGCGTCGAGGTGAAGGCGGGCGACCTTCTCGTCAAGGTGCTTCGGCAGGACGTATACCCCGATCCCGTATTCGTCGGCTCTGGCGAACAGTTCGATCTGGGCGATCACCTGGTTGGTGAACGAGTTCGACATGACGAAACTCGGGTGACCGGTGGCGTTGCCCAGGTTGAGCAGTCGGCCTTCGGATAGGACGATGACCGAGTGGCCGTCGGGGAACTGCCATTCGTGAACCTGGGGCTTGATCTCGATTCGCTTGACCCCTCCCACCGACTCGAGCCCG
>JAENXK010000170.1 GCA_016649615.1 Thermoleophilia bacterium | reverse complement strand
TCTACGCCACCCTCGAAAGCTCCAGCGACAACAAGCTGACCGGGGCAAGCGTCCCGGGCGACTTCGCGAGCAAGACCGAACTCCACGAGACCGGCGAGGCTGAAGGCGCCGACATGTCCGGTGAATCCGACATGTCAGGTGACTCCGATATGTCAGGTGAGTCGACGGGCACCACGGACAAGGATGGCATGGACGACAAGGGCCACACGGAGGACAAGGCCGGCATGGAAGGCCATTCCGGGAGCGCCATGATGGCGATGACCCCGTTCTCCAGCATCGACCTGCCGGCCGGTGAAGAAGTGAACCTGGAACCGGGCGGGTACCACATCATGATGTTCGATCTGGCCGAGCCGATCAAGTCCGGCGAAAGCATCCCGGTCACCCTTTCCTTTGAAAGTGGCGACGACATGAAGATCGACGCTACCGCTCGTGAGGGCTGATTCAAAGGAGAAGACGCAGGGGTCCGCGGCAAAGCGCCGCGGACCCATCTTTCTGGTGATCGCTCTGCTCGCCGGGGTATCGGTGGCCGCGGTGGCCACGGTGATCCTCATCGGGCCCGGCTCGGGGCCGGAGGGGAGCGGAGAGACCGTGTATCTGAACATCCCGGCCAACGCCAGCGATCGCCTCGACAAGGGCCGGGACGTGCCCCAGATCCCCGATCGCATAAGCGGGACGGTCGGGGACACCCTGGTGATTCGCAACCGGGACCGGGCGACCCAGGTTGTCGCCGGATACCCGGTCTCCCCCGGGCAGACCCTCAAGATCCCACTCAACCGGGCGGGCAGCTACGAGACCTCCTGCTCGGCCCACCCCGAAGACAGCATCAGGATGGTGATCAGTGAGTAGGCCCGTGTGAGGGGAAATCTGCTTTCTGTGCGAATGTACCGGATTGTGAGCAAAGTGTTAGTAAATGCTGTAGGGTTTGTGTTTCCGTAAAACCGATACGCCGAGTTTCCGGGCCGAATTGGCTCGGGAAGCGGGGAAACCAGGTATTTGGGGCGAATCCACCGAGTCAGGTGGGAGCGCGGCTCCTAGAGCGCCAGCCCGTCAGCTAACCCCGTAGGCCGACAAAGGAGATCGGCATCATTTACTCACATACGCGTTACCGTTTCAGTAATTCAAAACAGCTGGCTTCAGGCCTGGGCCTGATTCTCGGCGCGACCCTTCTGCTCTCCCTGCTGTTCGGGCCCGGACAGGCGGCGGCATCCTGCGCCGGCACCTCCAGTGGCGGCCTGAGCGTCTCTGCCGACGAATGCAAGCCGTTCAAAAAGGCCCGGCTGGTGAGGGGCAAGGCTATTGCGCCCTCAACCGCCCCGGCGAAAGTCAAGCGGGTCATTCAGTGGGCCAACCGGATCCGCAACAAGCCTTATGTCTATGGAGGCGGCCATGCCAGCTTCAACTCTTCCGGCTACGACTGCTCGGGTGCGATCAGTTACGCGCTCAGGGGCGGCCGGTTCGTCTCGAGCCCGCTCGCATCGACCGGTTACATGAACTGGAAGAACTCCGGCAAGGGCAAGTGGATCACGGTCTATTCCAACCCCGGCCACGCCTACCTGGTGGTCGCCGGACTGAGGTTCGACACTTCGATGACCCCCGGCAACGGCCCTGGCTGGAGCAAGAGCAAGCGCTCCACTCCGGGATCGTTCACGGCCCGCCACCCCGGGCGCTACTGAGCCTCCCCCGCAGCACCCCTCCCCCCGAAAAGCGCCCCGGCAATTGCCGGGGCGCTTTCGTTTGCATGATTGATAGGTTGCGGCCTGCCGTTTTCCCCTCAGCCCGATCCCGGCCCGGACGGCCGGGGTCCGGTTCCACTCAGCCCCTGGTCCTGGAGTTCCATGTCTGATCGCCTCGCCAGCCTTGCCCGCACGCTGTCTCAATACTGGAAGCGCTCACTCGCGGTGGCGTTGCTCTGCCTGTTCGGGATCATCGCCCTTTCGGCGGCCGCGCCCGACCCGCCGGCCGACGATTTCGCGATCCCCGGTGCCGAGTCCCAGGCGGCCCTCGATCTCTTCCGGGACCACGTACCGGCCCTGGCCGGTGCAGATGCGACGGTCGTATTCAGCGTTGACGAGGGCAGTCTCCGTGAGGCGTCTCGCAAGCGGGCAATCGACGACTCGCTGGCCGAGATCGGCAGGCTCCCCGATGTACTTGCCGTCAGCGATCCATACGATCCGGAGACGCCCGCGGTCTCCCCCGACGGCAAGGTTGCCTCGGCCGACGTGCGCTACGCCCTGGAACCCGGCGACGTGACCAGAGAAACCGGCGAAGCCCTCGAAAGCGCCGCGAAGACCGCCGAGCAGGACGGTGTCGACGTTTCGATGCGGGGCATCGTGGTCGATACTGCCGCCCAGCAGGACGCGCCGGTCGGCGAGCTGATCGGCGTCATGATCGCGATCGTCCTGCTTTCGCTTCTCTTCCGCTCGGCTGCTGCGATGGTCGCGACCCTGGTCGGCGCACTGATCGGCGTGATGGTCGGCCAGATGCTGCTGGTCATCCTCGCCAGCCCGTTGGGGCTGCCCAGCTTCGCCTCGACGATTGCGGTGATGCTCGGCCTCGGCGCCGGGATCGACTATTCGCTGCTAATCATCGGAAGATTCCGCGAACAGGCTGCGGCCGGCGATTCGGTCCGTGATGCGACCGCGAAATCCGCCGCCACCGCCGGTTCAGCCGTGGTCGCGGCCGGGTTGATCGTGATGGTGGCTATCGCCGGCTTGCTGGTCATCGGGATCCCGTTCGTCGGCAAGATGGTCATCGGCGCGGCAATCGGCGTGGCCGCCGTCGTCGTCTCGGCCCTGACGATTCTTCCAATCATGATCGGGGCCCTCTCAAAGCGGCTCCGGCCGCAGAAAGCCGACCACGTCAGACCATCGAAGGGATTCATCAAGTGGGGCGAGCGGGTCACTGCCCGCCCCTGGCTCTCAATCGCCGGCGGAGTGGCCATTCTTCTGATCTTCGCTTTCCCGATGCTGGACATGCGACTGGGTCAGCCGGACGACGGCAACCAGCCGGAGGAGAACACCCAGCGGATCGCCTACGACCTGTTGAGCGAGGGATTCGGAGCGGGCTCGAACGGGCCCTTCCTGGTCGCGGTCGACGTCCCGGAGAACGACCTGCAGACCAAGGCCCAGTTGGCCGGGCTCGGGAACGAAATGGCCGACCTGCCCGGGGTCGCCTCGGTCTCGCCTCCGCAGCCGAGCCCGGACGGTGAGATGGCGACGATTTTTCTGATTCCCGAGACAGCCCCCCAGGACGCCGCAACCAGTGCCCTGCTGGATCAGCTGCGAAGCGAAACCATTCCGGCCGCGATCGAAGGAACCCCCCTCGAGGTATACATCGGCGGCAATACAGCGTCGTTCGAGGACATGTCGGCCAAAGTCTCCGACCGGCTGCCGCTGTTCATCGCTGTGGTGATCGGCCTCTCGGTGCTGCTGCTGATGGCCGCCTTCCGGTCCTTCTGGATTCCGATCGTCTCGGCCGGGTTCAACCTGCTCTCGGTCGCTGCCGCCTATGGAGTCGTGGTCGCCGTATTCCAGAAAGGGTTCGGCGCCAGCCTGATCGGGGTCGACAGCGGGGTACCGATCGTCTCGTTCATCCCGGTGATGGTTTTCGCGATC
>JAENXK010000073.1 GCA_016649615.1 Thermoleophilia bacterium | reverse complement strand
CGAGTGGGCGGTCGAGGCGACCCGCCTGGGAGCCGGCGAGGTTCTGCTGACCAGCATGGACCGCGACGGGACCAATGCCGGCTATGAGCTCGCCTTGACCGCGGCCGTGGCCGACGCCACCGACGTCCCGGTCATCGCCTCAGGAGGAGCCGGCGAACTGAGCCACCTGGTTGATGCGATCAGCGAAGGGCGGGCCGACGCGGTTCTCTGCGCCTCGATCTTTCACTACGGCGTGTACACCATCGAACAGGCCAAAGAACACATGGCGGTTCACGGCATCCCGGTCAGGCTCTGAGCGCAGCGTTAGCCAACCCATCCTGCGGTGGCGCCGCTCAGGCGTGCGCCTGACTCAGTCGCGGGCGTTGCCCGGGGCGGCGTGGGTCGACGGGGTGAACCACTCGATGTCGGCCTCGAGGAAAAAGGCGTCGTTGACGGGACTCCGGGGGCCGGCGACCGAGGGATCGGCCTGGCCCCGGCTGATGCTGAAATCCGACTCGGCCTGGTCGAGTGCCATCTTGACCAGCTCCCCGATCGATTTCCCGCTCCGGATCGAGCGCTGCCGCAGCCGCTCGTAGCGTTCTTCATCCAAGAGGACCTGCAATCGCCGCTCTCTGCTCTCCATGCGGGAAAATTAGCAGCGCACCGGGACGTCCCCGGCGGCCGGAAGAGAAATAAAGCCGCAATTAGCGGCTCTATCCCTGCTTCTGGTTCTGCTTCTGCTCACCGTTCTTCTGCTGTTTGCCCGAGCCGGCCTCGGCCTGGCGCTTCTTCTCGGCTATTGCCTTGCGCCGCTTCGCCGCCCGGATCTGTTTTCTGGTCACCGGTTTGAGCGCATTGATGCTCGAGTAGCCAACCAGATAGAGCTTTTCGCCGTCGGAGATCCCCGGCATGTAGGCGCCGGTGTGGTAGGTGAAGGTCTTGTGGCCCTTGCCGGCGCTGAGACCGTAGCTCGTGGTCCCGTCGAAGGTCGCCGCGTAGACGGTCTTTCCGATCACGCTGAGCGAGCCGATCACCCGGCCACCCATGTCGAAGGTCCAGCGGGTGGCGCCCGTTTTGGCGTCAAGCGCGTAGACGTTGCCATCGAATGAGCCGATGTAGACGCTCGGTCGGGTACCCGGGACCTTGGCCACTGTGGGGCCCGAATAGACCCAGTTGCCGGTCGAATGGGTCCAGGCGAGGTCGCCGTTTTCGGCGTTGAAGCTGTAGACCCGGCTGTCGTTGTTGCCGACGTAGACCCGGCCGAAGGCGACCGCAGGGGTCGAGTAGAAGGCGCCGGCCTGTCCGAGGCCCGGACCGAGCGAGCTGGTCTGCCAGCGGACGTCGCCGTTGGACGCCCGCAAGGCAGACATCGAGCCCCCGTAGTCGCCGACATACAGGGTTCCGTTTTCATAGGCCGGGGCGGCCTTGATCGCACCGGTCAGCGAGGTCGACCAGACCTGGCTGCCGTTCTTGCTGCGCAGGGCATAGAACTCCCCGTTCTCGCAGCCGAAATAGACCCGGTTATGGACCACCAGCGGCGAAGACTCCGAGCGGCAGGGGAGGGGCCTTTTCCAGATTTGACGGCCGTTCTTCGCGTTCAGCGACATCACCTGGCCGGGTTCGAGGTTGACGATGAACAGCCGGCCGTGGGCATAGGTGGGACTTGAAGCGCTGAGCCGGGCGATCCTTTTCTGCCAGAGTCGGCGGCCGTTGTCCGAACGCAGGGCGATCGCATGGCCATCGTTGTCGACGAAATACAGCACACCCTTGACCACGATCGGCGGAAACTCGAGCAGAGGTTTGGCGCCGTAATCCCAGACCCTCTTGAACGGAGGCTTTATTCCCTTTGCCGGCAGGTAACCGGTCCGCTGCCGGTCGTAGCGGAAGGTCGGCCAGTTGACGGTGGCGCTCTCTTTCTTTTTCGTCTTCTTCAGTTCCGGCTTGGCCACCGGTTCCTGGAAGGGGACCGAGGAGTCAGATACGTCGTCCGGCCGCTTCAGCTGGCTGTAGGCGATGCCCCCGGCCACGGCCAGGCCGAGCAGGACCACCGCCAGGGCGCTCAGCAACTTGCGGGGCTGCCGCCACCAGGGACGGTGCCCGCCGGTCTGTTCTTCAGGGGTCTGGGAGTCGGGGTTCATCCGAAGGGTGGTTCATGGTACGGAAGGAACGCCATGTCCGAAACTCTACGCACTGACCCTGCCCGGCTTGCCGGTTTCATCCGAGGGAACCCGATCCTTGGCCGGGTCGGCTATCTCGCCGGCCCCGAGGGGATCTACCTGGTGGGTGGCGCGGTGAGGGACCTGCTGCTCGGCCATGACCCTCTGGACCTCGATCTCGTGGTCGAGTTCGATCCGGAGAAGCTGGGGCTGGATCTGGACCCTGAGGCTCTCGTACATGAGCGCTTTCAGACCGCCGAAGCGATGGTTGACGGAACCCGGGTCGACATCGCCAGGGCCAGATCCGAGCGCTACCCGGTGCCCGGCGCGCTGCCACAGGTCGCCCCTGCAGACATCAACCGGGATCTCGGGCGCCGGGACTTCACGATCAACGCGATCGCGATCCCGCTGGCCGATCCCGGAGTGCTGCTCGATCCCCACCGGGGGCGGCAGGATCTCGAGCAGGGGGTCCTGCGGGTGCTTCACGACAAATCGTTCCGCGACGACCCGACCAGGGCCCTGCGGGCTGCCCGCTACTCTGCCCGATTCCACTACGACCTTGCTCCGGCAACCGCCGATCTGCTTGCCGGGGCGGATCTGGGAACGGTGTCGGCCGATCGGGTGAAGGCCGAACTGGAGCTGATTGCGAACGAATCAAATGCACTCGAGGCCCTCCGGCTCGCTTCGCGATGGCAGCTAATCGAAATCCCGGAAGACCGCCTCGAACTGGCGAGAGCGGCGCTCGCCCTCGGACTGGAACCGGCCTGGGCCGGAACCGCGAAGCCCCCGGACACGATTCTGGCGGCAATCCGGTTCGATCGCGACGGCGTCTGCCGGAAGCTGGGCGAAGAGCCCCCGAGCCCGTCGGCGGGAGTCGCGCTGGCGGACGGGTTCTCCGGGACCGATCTCCTTCTTGCCAGGGCGGCCGGGGTGAGCTGGCTGGACCGGTACCGCTCGGATTGGAGCGCGGTCGAACTCGAGATTACCGGGACCGACCTGCTCGCCGCCGGTGTGCCCGAGGGCCACGCGGTCGGCGTCGGCATGAGCGCCGCGCTCGCGGCAAAGCTCGACCGGGGGGTGGCCGGGGCCGAGGAGGAACTCGAAATCGCCTGCGCGGCCGCCCGGGCCGGCGGGGTCCGGGGCTGACCGCAGGCGATGCCGGACCCCGAGGGTGCAATGCGGTGGCGTGAACGGTCCGGGGTCAGATGGCTCGAGGGCGGTTTCGAAGGGGCGAGGGTCTGCTTCACGACCAGAACCGGTGGGGTGAGCGAAGGGCCGTACTCGAGCCTCAATCTCGGCATCCTGACCGGTGACGAGCCCGCCGCGGTCCGGGAAAACCGTCATCTTGCCGCGGACGCGATCGGAATCGACCCGCGCCGGGTGGCGATGGGCCGACAGGTTCATGGAGCCGACCTCGCCTTTCACCAGGGCCATGATGTACCCCGGCACTTCGCCCGGCCCGGCCGGCCGCCGGAAGAAGTCGACGGCCAGCTGACTGACCGGCCGGGCATCGGATTGCTCGTCCTGGTGGCCGACTGTTTTCCCGTTGCCTTGTTCGGCGACGGCGGACTGGCGATGCTCCACTGTGGCTGGCGTGGCCTGGCGGCCGGCATCATCGGGCGGGCGGCGGCCCGGATCAACGCCGGGTCAGCGGTGATCGGACCCGGCATCGGGCCGTGCTGCTTTGAAGTCGGCCCCGAGGTGCTCCGGGCATTTGCGCCGCTCGGTCCGGGGATCGGCCGGGGACGGATGTGTGACCTGCCCGAGGTGATCCGGCGGTCCCTGGCTGCGGCCGGAGTGGACCACATCGAGAGTGCCGGGATCTGCACCAGCTGTGGCCCGGACGACTTTTTCTCTCACCGCCGGGACCGGGGAGTGACCGGCCGCCAGGCCGGTATCGCCTGGATCGAGTGAACGTGGATCTCCGTTCAGACGGCGCCGGTTTCGCTGCAAAGGTCCGAAATTGGGCATAATCGGGAAGGATTCCCCGTCGGGGGACCGAAATACCGCTTACCTATGGCACTACGCGAATCCTGGCATCGAACCCTCGTCTACTTCGGCCTCGCCGAGGAAGGCGACCACCATGACGACTTCGACGGGTATGAAGACGACTACCTCGACGAGGAAGAGGAGCACGAGCCCCGCCGGGGCCGCGGAAGGGAAGCCAACGTAAGAAGGCTCCCGACCAGCCGCCGTGGCAGGCACGACGAGATCGACGACATATTTTCGGACAGCGACCCCGTCCCCGGTTCAGGCTCACGCTCGCGCAACCTGCAGCCGGTCGACGACGACAGCGACGTCCAGGTCCATCTGGTCATCCCGCGCAACTTCAACGACGCCCAGCAGGTGGCCGACCAGTTCAAGCGCAAGATTCCGGTCATTCTCAACCTGCAGACCACCGACCACGAACTGTCAAAGAGACTGATCGATTTCGCCTCCGGGCTCACCTACGCCCTCGACGGTGGCATGCAGCGGATCGCCGAAAAGGTCTTCCTGCTCACCCCCCGCAACGTCGAAGTCTCGGCCGAAGAGAAGGCCCGGCTGATCGACAAGGGCTTTTTCAACCAGTCCTGAGTCGCAGGCAGTCGGCGCGCAGCACGAGAGGTCCTCGGCGCCCGCAGCGCCGGCAACGGCGCCTGCGACATGATCTCCGAAGCGGCTGTGGAGGTCGGGACGCGAGCGGTTCGCGCCTGAGTATCGAAGCCGATTCCACGAAGTTTCGTTTGGACCATCGGCCGCCGGGGGGTTGTATCGTCCCGATTCATGAAACGTCTCCACCGTCGACGTCGCTCCTGCCTCTCGGTTCCCGGGTCTTCAGAAAAGATGCTGGCGAAGGCACCGACGCTGGAGGCCGACGAGTTTGTAGTTGATCTCGAGGATTCCGTCGCCGCCACGGCCAAGAATACGGCCAGAACACAGGTCGTCGAAGCCCTGGCTTCCGAATCCTGGGCGCAGAAACAGGTGAGTGTGCGGGTAAACGCAGTCGAGACTGAATGGTGTGAGCCCGACCTTGTCTACCTCGCTGCTGCGCCCGGCTCTCACGGCTCAATCGTGCTTCCCAAGACCGAGAGCGCTGCCGATATCGCCTACGTTGAGCGCGTCCTCGGGGACGGAGAACGCGAGGCGGGACGAAAGTCACCGATCCGGGTCCAGGCTTTGATTGAGACCGCGACGGGTCTGTCGCGCCTTGCCGAAATCGCGTCGGCTTCTGACCGGCTGGAGGCATTGATCCTCGGCTACGCCGATCTCGCGGCGTCGCTCGGCAGGACTGTTGCCGGTGCGGCGGACCTGGATGCCTGGCGGCCGGCACAGGAGGCGCTTCTGGTCGCAGCCCGGGCAAACGGACTCCAGGCGATCGACGGTCCGTATCTCAGGATCACCGCCGACAAAGAGTTTGCGGCGGCAGCAACTCGGGTCCGCGACGCAGGCTTCGACGGGAAGTGGGCGATTCACCCCTCCCAGATAGACGTTCTGAATGAGCTCTTCACCCCGGGAGAGGCCGAGATCGACCACGCCCGCGAAGTAATCGCTGCCCTGGAGCGGGCTGAGCGCGAAGACAGAGATGGTGCGGTCGAGCTTGACGGGCAGATGATCGACGAAGCGATCCGGGCGGCCGCGCTTCGCACCCTGGCGCGCGCTTCCCAGGCATGATGAGCCGCGATCCCGAAGCCGCAGTCGACCTGGGCCCCGAGGCGACGGGAGGGCCCTACTTCGAAGATCTGGAGGTGGGCATGACCGTGGATTCAGCCCCGGCCCTGACCATCACAGCCGGCCACGGCGCGTTGCACCAGGCAATCATCGGGGACCGCCTGCTGCTCGCTCTTGACGCATCGCTGAGCGCCAGAGTCCTCGGGACGAGTACGGCCCTCGCTCACCCGGCTCTGGTCTGCGATATCGCGATCGGACAGTCGACCCTGATCACCCAGCGGGTCATCGCGAACCTCTTTTACCGGGGTCTCGTGCTGCGGCGGTCTCCGGTAGTCGGGGACACGCTCTCGACCACCACCGAGGTCGTGGCCCTGCGCCAGAACAGAAAGCGTGCGGATCGGGCGGCTACCGGGCTGGCCGCACTCCGGATTCGAACCAGCGACCAGATGGGACGACGGGTACTCGACTTCTGGCGATGCGCGATGCTGCCGCTGAGCGATCCGCAGGTTGAAACCGGGCATTGCGACGACCTTGACGCGATTCCCGCTGAACTGGATCTCGAGGTCCTCGAAGCGGCCGTGGCTGACTGGGATCTGGATGAGTTCCGAGCGGCGGTTCAACCTCCGCACGGGAGTGCCCTGGAGTCCGGAATGCAGTGGCACGTGGAGGGGGGCGACGTGGTCTCCGCCGCGCCCGAGCTTGCCCGGCTCAGCCTGAACGTCGCGATAGCGCACCATGATGCGACCGCCGGGGCGGACCGGAGAAGGCTGGTTTACGGTGGCCACACGATCGGCATCGCGGCGGCCCAGGCCACGCGTGCCCTGCCGAACCTGGTCAGCGTCATCGCCTGGGAGGGATGCGATCATCTCGAGCCGGTGTTTGAGGGGGACACCCTGTTCAGCGATCTGGAACTGAGCCGGATTGACGAGCTTCCCGGAACCGGATACCTGCTCCACCTGCGCTCGCTGGTGCGGGCCGTTCGGGACGGGGAGTCTTTCGATGTACTCGACTGGCGCTTCGTGGCGGTGGCGGCATGACCGGTGGAATTCTCTCCGGGCTGCGCGTCGTAGAGGGCTCGGCTTTCGTTGCTGCCCCGCTCGGAGGAATGACGCTGGCTCAGCTCGGTGCCGATGTGATCCGTTTCGATCAGATCGGGGGAGGCCTCGATCATCAGCGCTGGCCGCTGGCGAAAGACGGCCAGAGCCTGTTCTGGGCGGGTCTCAACAAAGGCAAGCGGTCGATTCAGCTTGATCTCCACTCTCCTAAGGGACGCGAGATCGCAAAGGAACTGATCGCCGCACCCGGACCGGACGCGGGACTGTTCCTGACCAACTTCCCGGCTCGCGGATGGCTCTCATTCGACGCCCTGCGGGATTTGCGAGCCGATCTGATCATGCTTGCGCTCACCGGTAACCCTGACGGCACCAGCGAGGTCGACTACACGGTCAACCCGTCGACCGGCTTCCCCTGGGCGACCGGGCCGCGCAATCTGTCCGAGCCGCTGAACAGCGTCCTGCCCGCCTGGGACATCGCGATGGGAACCCTTTCGGCGGTAGGGATCCTGGCCGCCGAACGCCATCGGAGCCGCACCGGAGACGGTCAGCTTGTCCGACTTTCGCTTTCCGACGTGGCCTTCGCAATGGTCGGCAACCTGGGGCGTATCGCCGAAGCGCAACTCGGGGGTCAGGACCACTCCAAGGACGGCAACTACCTCTACGGGGCTTTCGGGAATGACTTCGAGACTCGTGACGGACGCCGGGTGATGGTGGTCGCGCTGACCCCGCGGCAGTGGACCGCCCTGCGGGATACGACCGGGATCGGGGAGGCCTGCGCGAACATCGAGCAGGTCATCGGCAAGGACCTGAGTACCGAGACGGCGCGTTACGAAGCCCGCGATTTCATCGCCGCGGTGCTCCGTCCCTGGTTTCTATCCCACGACCTGGCTGAGATCTGGGAGATCTTCGAGGAGGCCGAGGTCTCCTGGGGTCCCTACCAGACGTTTCGTCAACTGATCACCGAAGATGAACGCGCGTCGACGGCGAATCCGATGTTCGAGCAGGTGGAACAGCCCGGTGTCGGTGCCTACCTGATGCCGGGCTCGCCGCTGGACATGGGGGCCGTCGATCGGCCCCCCGTGGTCCGGGCTCCGCTGCTTGGTGAGCACAACGAGGAGATTCTGGCCGAGGTCCTCGGGCTCAGCCCAGCCGAAATCGGTCGGCTGCAGGATGACGGAACGGTGGCCGGCCCGGAAGGGTAGTGGCGCGTTGTTCCCGGCCGGCAGGATCGACAAGGCCTTTTAGAACAGACCCGGGCCGTGAGTTCGCGGGCAGTGCCGGTATAGGCTCTACTCGTGAAAGGGACCGAGGAGGAGTCTTACCCGCTTCCGGATCACCCTGCGCTGGCCGAGGTCGCAGCTGCGCTGCGCAATACGGGACATTGGGCCATAGTCGTGGATGATCGATGGCGGGTGGTTTACGTAACCGACGAACTGCGGTTGTCGTTTGGTAACGGTAATCTGGTCGACTTCCCGATCGGCGTTCACATGTTCGGGCCCGAGGTCGCGACGGCACTGCGTGACTGGCGATTCGGGATGAACAGTGCGGAGCTTCACTGCATGAATCTGGCCGGGGCGGGCGGTCTGGTCCTCAACGACACCCCGGGCGGCCGCGATGAACTGGCTGAGCTGGTCGACCCCTCGATGAGGGACCTGGTAGACGAACTGACTCCCGTCGATTCTTCGGCACTTTCGTTCACTGCAGGCGCGACGGGCATGTCCGGCAAGGTCCACGACATCCCCGTCTTCGTCTGGCGGGTGCGGGACCACGACGGGCGGCTCGCCGGAACCGCGATGATCACGAAACCGGAACCTGGAATGACCGCGCTCAGTGCGTTGGGCTCGAACAGCGACCCGCGGCACCTTGACCGCATGCAGCACGTGGCCAGAGCGGGCAGGCGTCCGGCCGCAGTTCTTTTCGCCGACCTGGAGGCTTCCTCACCGCTGGCCAGACAGCTTTCGACCGCCAGTTACTTCGCTCTCAATCGCCGTCTGGTCAGAGCAGCCGACCAGTGCGTCATAGACGCGGGCGGCCTGGTCGGCCGCCATGTCGGAGACGGCGTGGTCGCCTTTTTCCTGGCTGAGATCTCCGGTTCGGAGTCAGCTGCCGCGCGGGCGTGCATTTCGGCAGCCCGCGCACTCGGACATGTGCTCAACCAGGTCGCCGAGAGCAGCGATCTGGAGGCCGGTGAAGTCGTCCTCCGCTTCGGACTGCATTGGGGGTCG
>JAENXK010000126.1 GCA_016649615.1 Thermoleophilia bacterium | reverse complement strand
TCAGGAAAGAGCAGAAGAAGGACCTCGAAGAGATCCGGGAGTAAACCGCTCCGGCGGTCCACGGGTCCCGGTAGGGTCAGGATATGCAGACCTCCCCTTTTTCGGTTTTCGGCATTTCCGGCAGCCTCAGGCAATCGTCTTTCAATTCGATGGTTCTGAAGCGGGCCGCGGCGATCGCTCCCGAGGGAGTCGAATTCGACCTGTTCGCTGATATCGGGGCGTTACCGCACTTCAGCGAGGACTGCGAGGGTGAGTTGACGCCGACGATCGTGCACGACTTCAGGGCCCGGATAGCGGGCGCCGACGCACTCTTCGTGGCGACGCCAGAGTACAACGGCTCGATGCCGGGGGTCCTCAAGAACGCCCTCGACTGGGCCTCCCGGCCCACCGGGGAAAGCGTGCTGGCGGACAAGCCTGCGGCGGTGGTCGGTGCGAGCCCGGGAGGCCGCGGCGCCGTCCGGGCGCAGGCCGACGCGCGCAAGGTACTGACCGCGATCGGAGCGGAAGTCGTCGATCGGGAACTTCCGGTTGGCAGCGCCCACGAGCTCTTTGACGAGCAGGGGGTGATGCTCGATCAGGAAACGGAGAACGGGTTGGCGGACCATGTCGCCCTGCTGGTCGAATCCGCCGGTGGGCCGGCTCCCGACGAGCCCGACGAGCTCGCCACCTACAGTCTCGAGTGCCAGCGCCGCGCCCTGGCGGGCTGAAGCGCTCAACCGGCCGTTTTCGCCTCGCTGGTCTCGGGCAGGTGGCCGCCGGGGTCGCGAACCGGCCGGTCTATGCGGCAGCGGCCCCGGGCTGGATGAGATCGGTCGGCTGAGCCGGAGTGACTTTCAGGTAGAGCGAGTCGATGCCGTAGATGCCGCTGACCGTCTGGAATTCGGGCTGGTCGCAGAGTTCCAGCTCCTCGACCCGCTCGGCGAAGAAGCCGAGTGCCTCGGCCATCTCGGCCTTGGCCAGGTTGGAGCCGACGCAGAAGTGGATCCCCGCGCCGAAGGTCAGGCTCCTCGCCTTCTCCCGGTCGATCGTGATGTCGAACTCGGTCGGGTCCGCGAACGCCTCGGGATCGCGATTGCCGGTGAACGAACAGACCATGATCACGGTGCCGGCCGGGAAGTTCACGCCCCGGTACTCGAGGTCCCCGGTCAGCTGCCGGGCGGTGAACGGGGTGATCGGTTCGAAGCGCAGCCCCTCCTGCACCGCTCGGGGAACCAGGGTCTCGGGATCCTCGCGCAGGGCGGCCCACTGCTCGGGATTGGCGGCCAGCAGCCGCATCACATGGGCGAGCTGGTTCTGGGTCGTATCGACCCCGCCGACCAGAATGTTCAGGACGAGGTTTTCCAGCTCGACGTCGGAAAGCCGCTCGCCCTCCTCCTCGGTCGCGATCAGCGAAGAGATCAGGTCGTCCGACGGGGTTGACCGCCGTTGCTCGATCAGCGGCCGGACCCAGTCGTAGAACTCGGCGACCTTCTGCTGGATCGTCGCCACGGTGTCCGGGTCGGAAAGGGCGATCGCATCGAACTGGCGCTGGATCCACATCGACCAGTCGTGAAGCCGGGGGGCGTCCGCGGCCGGCGCACCCATGACCCGGGCGATGGTCAGCGAAGGATAGGGCTGGGCGAAGGCTTCGATGAAATCGAACTCGTCGCTGACATCGAGCGAGCCCCATAGCCCCTCGAGGAACTCCCGCATCGCGGGTCGGTAGGCGGTTGCCGCCCGCGGGGACAGCGAGGGATTGACCAGACCCCGCAGACGCCGGTGGGAATCGCCTTCCTGGTTGATGATGTTGTGATCGATCTGTTCCCGGAGGGGACCGTCGGTGACCCCGAACAGATCGGCCAGCAGCCTGCCCGGGAAGATCGCCGACTTGGTCCGCAGGAAGAATTCGCCGGCCTCGCGGTCGAGCACCACGGTCGCCAGCGGTGCCCGGGCGAGCCAATGGCCCGAGTCGAGCAGGCCGTTCATCTCCCGGTGCCAGCGCCTTCCCTTCAGACCGGGGTCGTCGAGTTCGAGCCCGGGCAGTTCGAGGTCGGCTACATTCGGCACCCGGTCAGGTTAACCGAGCCCCGGGACGGCAAACCCCGAGAGCCCGTAGCAGTAGGGCTGCGAAGTCAGGCTGCCGGTCCGGGAACGCAGGAACAGGCTCTAGGACTCGGCGAACTTGTAGCCGATCCCGCGCACGGTCAGGACCAGCCTGGGCCGCTGGGGGTCGTCCTCCACCTTCTGGCGAAGGTTCGAGATGTGAACGTCGCAGGCCCGCTCGTCACCGTCAAACTCGGTCTGCCAGAGCTCCTCCATGATCTGGGAGCGCTTGAAGACCTCGCCCGGGCGGGCGGCGAGCAGACGGAGCAGCTGGAACTCGGAGCGGGTCAGGCTGATCGGGCGGCCGTCGATCGTGACCAGGTGCCGGGCGAGATCGATCGTCACCGGGCCGGAGACGATCCGGGTCTCTTCCGGAACCGGGGAGCGGTCAAGCTCCTGCCGGCGAAGCTGCGCCCGAACCCGGCCGAGCAGTTCCCTGACCGAGAACGGCTTGGTCACGTAATCGTCGGCGCCGACCTCGAGGCCGACCACCTTGTCGACCTCGGCGTCCTTGGCGGTCAGGATGATGATCGGCACGGCCGAGCGGGACCGGACCTCCCGGCAGATGTCGAGCCCGCTCCGGCCCGGCATCATGATGTCCAGGATCAGCAGGTCGAAATCGAAGTCGCCGGCCAGCTTCTCTTCAGCTTCGGTACCGTCCTCGGCCGCGACGACTTCGAAGCCTTCCTGTTCCAGCGAGTAGCCGACCGAGTCCCGAACCGAGGGTTCGTCGTCGGCAACCAGTATCCGTCCGGAAGTGTTCGGGCTCATGCGATCGGGGTTTCGGTCTGTTCAATCAATGGCAGGCGGACCCAAAAGGTACTGCCCTCGCCCTCAACGGAGTGGGCTCCCATCTCCCCACCCATCACATCGGCCATTCTGCGGGCGATCGCCAGGCCGAGTCCGAACCCCTCCTGGCGCCGGGTCTCGGACCGCCGGTAGAAGCGCTCGAAGACTCTTTCAATCTCCGCCTGGGGTATTCCGGTGCCGGTGTCGATCACCTCGAGCAGCATCTCGGCCTCGCCCACGCGCCTTCCCCTGACGGTCACCTTCCCGGGCGGTGGCGTGTTCTTGCAGGCGTTGGTGACCAGGCCGATCAGGACCTGCCGCAGCAGCGTCGGATCCCCTTTGGCAGCCAGGTTCCGCTCGACGTCGATCCTCAGCTCGATGTTCTGCGGTACCTCGACCGCGGCGGCGACGTCCCTGGCGGCCGAGTTGATGTCGACCACCTCGACCTCCCCCGCCCCCAGCGCCTCGACCCGTGCCAGGGTCAGCAGCGACTGGGTCAGCCGCGACATCCTCTCGGCGTCGGCCGAGAGCCGGTTGAGAAAGTGGTCACGGGCCGCCGGGTCGTCCTTGGCCCCGGACTGCAGGACCTCGATCGCCCCGGAGATGCCGGCCAGCGGATTGCGGAGCTCGTGGGCCGCGTTGCTGACGAAATCACGTTCGGCGAATTCCTTGCGCATCTCGTCGGTCCGGTCGCGAACCACGACCAGAACCGCCTTTTCACCGGGCAGGGAGCGGGCCTGAAGGGCGTAGGCACGGTCGCCGATCCGGAGTGCCGGATGGGCGGCGAAGCCTTCGACCGAGGCCCGCCTGATCTGGGTCAGCAGCGGCTCCGGCGGCCGGCCGCCCTGATCCAGCAGGGCGGTTGCCGCGGAGTTGTAAAAGCGGACCGGGCCTTCGTCGTCAACCACCATCACCGCGTCGTTGAGTCCGTCGAATATCGCGGTCAGCTTGTCGCGGTCGGCGGTCAGCACGCCGAAGCTCTCCTTCAGCGACACTCGCAGCGATTCGAGCGAGCGGGCCAGATCACCGATCTCGTCGGCTCCCTGGGAGGGGAGCTTGACGTCGAAGTTGCCGGAAGCGAGGTCGTCGGCCTCGGCAACCAGCCGTTTCAGCCGGACCGTGATCAGCGAAGCGATGCCGACCCCGAGCAGGGTCCCGATCGCCATCGCGATGAGCGCGGCCTCGGTGCTGTCGGACCTGACCTTGTCGATCGCACTCTGGATCACCACCGGACTCGAGTAGCGCCCGACCACGGCGCCGATGAAGCCCTCGGGGTCGGTCACGGGAGCCCCGACCAGGGTTATCTCCCCGTCACTGAGATCGCGGGTCGACCGGGCGCCGAGGAGTGCCTCGTCCAGAACCTCCCGATAGGCCTGACTGTTGGGATACTCGGCCGCCGAATTTGCCGCGGCGATCTGCCCGCCCTCGGGGCCGAAATACCAGGCGCTGTATCCCTCGCCGCTGGCCGCCTGGACCTCGGTTTCCGGTTCGGCCCCCTCCTGCCCCAGCCGATCGGCCAGGCGGAAGGTCCGGCCCACCGCAAGCTCGGTCGAACGGTCGGACAGCGTCTGCTGGCTCGAGTTGATCACGAAGGCGTAGACGATCCCGGCGGTGAGCACGCAGACCACGGCGAATCCGGCAGCCAGCCAGACCCTCATTCCGATGTGACGGCGTCGACGACGTGGGGGCCGGTTTCTCATACCGCAGCCACCCTAGAGCCTATCCCGGTGAGGCTGCGAAATCGTGGCACCGCTCTGCCTGCCGGGACAGGCTTCCGGCCTGAGTCGTGCCAGAATCGCAGCGTGAAGATGCTCCTGATGATCCCGGCCTGGAACGAAGAGAAGTCGATCAGAGACGTGATCGAGGACGCCCGGGCCCACTTTGAAGGGGCCGAGATCCTGGTGGTCGACGACGGCTCGACCGACCGCACGGCAGCCCTGGCCCGGCAATCGGGGGCGACGGTCGCCTCGCTGCCGTTCAACCAGGGGGTCGGAGCAGCCCACCAGACCGGCTACATCTACGGCCTGGCGAGGGGCTACGAGGTGTGTGGCCAGATTGACGCCGACGGCCAGCACCCGGCCGCCGAACTGGTCCCGCTGGTCGCCGGAGTCAACCGGGGCGAGGCCGACCTGGTGGTCGGCTCGCGCTTTGCCGAGGCCTCCGGCTACCGGGCCTCATTCGCCCGCCGGATAGGTCAGCGGCTGTTCAGCCTGCTGGTCTCGACCTCGACCCGCCAGACCTTCACCGACACCACCAGCGGCATGCGGGCGCTGAACCACAAGGCGATGGAGCTGTTCGTGGTCCGCTACTCATCCGAATTCGCCGAGGTTGAATCGCTGCAGCAGGCGGTCCGGGCCGGGCTCACGGTCAAGGAGATGCCGGTGCGGATGGTCGCCCGGGAGCAGGGCAGCTCGTTCATCACCCCATTCGGATCGGCTTTCTACCTGTTCAAGACCCTCACCGTCTTGCTGGTCGGACACCT
>JAENXK010000010.1 GCA_016649615.1 Thermoleophilia bacterium | reverse complement strand
TTGCGTCTGAAACGAGTTCTGGGGCTGGTCCTATGCGCCGCCATCGCCCTGGCCGCCGGCGACAGCGCAGCCACGGCAGACCCCGCACCCGAACTGCCGGCCGGCCCGATCCTCCCCCAGTCCCAGTGGCCGAACGACCCCGGCTTCGCCGACTGCGAGTTCCAGGACCCGGTGTCCGGCTGCACGAACCGGGAACAGTGGAACCTCTACGGTCCGATGGACGGCCTCTGCAAGGCCCCGGGCGGCCTGGCGTTCAACCAGCCGCGCCCTGACGGCGGACTGCCCTGCTGGGCCGGCGACGCGACCGACCCCGAGAGTTCCTCAGGCATCAACATGACCGGTGCCTGGGCCCAGGGCAACCTCGGCCGCGACGAGATGCTGATCGGCTACATCGAGGGCGGGGTCAACTACAGCCAGAACTCGATCAAGGACGGTCTCAACTCGATCTACATCAATCCCGGCGAGTTGCCCTACCCCCGGGGCTGGGACGGCGAGGACCTCGGCCGCCACGACTTCGACGGCAACGGGCGCTTCGACATCCGTGACTACGTCATGGATCCGAGGGTCAACCCGAAATGCCCCGGCGGATCGCCCCAGTTCGTCAAAGAAGAAGAGGGCACCATCCGGGGCTGCGTCAGCTCCGGCAGGCACCGATACCTGCACGAAGTGAACATAGCCGGACTGAAAACCCCCTACCTTTCGCCGGAAGACCTGATCGCGGTGTTCGGCCACTGCAGAATCGAGAACTCCCGAATCAGTTCGTGTCCGGAAGACGGCCGTATCGACAACGACGGCAACGGGTATCCGAACGACGTTTCCGGTTGGAATACCTACCGGAACAACAACGACCCCCAGACCGAAGACCCGGGATACGGCCATGCCTCGAGCCTGATCAGCCTGATCGGCGCGGAGGCGGACAACAACTTCGGCGACGTCGGGGTCTGCCGTGAATGCCGGGTGTTGCCGATCAAGGCCAACGCCGAAGCGGTCGGCAAGACCGACAACTGGACCCCCGCCCTTACCTACGCGGTCGATGCAGGGGCCGAGGTCGTTTCTTCAGTGGTCGTCTCCTACAGCTACTCCAGCGCCGCGGCCGAGGCGGTCAGGTACGCGCTCGACAACGATGTGCTGCTTTCCTTCGATTCAAACGATTTCGACTCGATGGACCACACCGACGGCCACCTCTATGAACAGGTCTTCCCGGGCAACTCGGTGATCGACAACGTCGGCGGCAGCAGCGTCCGGAGCTTCAGGGCCCGTTCAAACGTGACCAGTTACGGGACCCACTCGATCTTCTCCGGAGGTGAGAAGACCACGTCCGGGGCGACTCCGTTCCAGGCCGCGTTTCTCGGCATGGTCCAGTCAGCGGCGATGGACGCCGTCGACGCCGGCGGGTACGAGCGGACCCTCACTCCGAATGAGGTCAAGCAGGTCCTGATCAACACCGCCAGTCCGGTGATCACCCAGATTGATCACCCGACCGTGCCAAACCAGTGGCCGGGCAACCCCGATTCGAAGACCGACGCGACCCACTCGAACTGGTCGACCCAGTACGGCTACGGCCGACCGAACATCGGCAAGGCGACCAGGCTGGTCCTGGACGGCAGGGTGCCACCGACCGCCGTGATCGAATCGCCCGAGTGGTACCACTATGTCGACCCGTCGAAACAGGACGACCTCCAGGTAAAAGGTTCGGTCGCGCCGTCAGCCTGGGGCTCGAAGGGAATCGGCTGGACCCTTGAATGGGCGCCCGGCGCCGATCCGGCCGATTCCGATTTCAAGACGATCTCGACCGGCAAAGCCGGCAAGAGCGGCGTGCTGGGGACGCTGGGCCTGAAAAAGATCCCGGCCGCCTATGCGGCCAAGGATCCGGCCGACCCGCTGCCGCCGAACGGACCCGAGCAGTACACAGTCTCGATCCGGCTCCGGGCCCGGGACGGCAACGGCCTCAAGGGCGAGGACAGACGATCGATCGGAGCCCGGACCGACCCCCGGCTGGCCAACGGCTATCCCAAACCGATCGGAACCGAGATCAGCGCCGCGCCCTCCTGGGTCGACCTGAATGGCAAACGCCGGCTCGAGCTGATCTACGGCACCAATGACGGGGCCGTCAGTGCGCTCGACCCGGGCGGCAGGCAGATCGAGGGCTTCCCGGTGAAGACCCGCCAGATGCGTTACGTCGATCCCCATGCCGCCCAGAACTTCGATTCCGATGCGTACAGGAGCGTCCGGGCCCTGCGGGAGGCCCGCGACCCGGTCAGCGGTATCGCGGTCGGCGACCTGCGGGGCAACGGCAACCAGGTGATCGTCGCTTCGACGGCGAGCGGCTGGGTATACGCCTGGAACGGCGCCGGCAAGCTGCTGTCGGGCTTTCCGGCCAAACCCGATCCCAGGTACGACACGCTGCCCGTGCCGACACCGATGGAACCCGATGACGGCGCCCGCAGTCCGGTGCGCGGCAACTGGTCCGCGCCGGCGCTCGGCGATCTGACCGGCGACGGCAGGCTGAGCATCCTGATCTCGTCGTTCGACGGACACGTCTACGCCTGGCGGCCCGACGGCAAGGCCGTTCCCGGCTGGCCGGTGAAGGTGACCCTGCCTGAATCGATCAGCAACACGATTCCCCCGGACGAACTGATCCGTGATTCCAAGCTGATGGTCACCCCGGCGGTGGGCGACCTGCTCGGGACCGGGACCGACCAGGTATTCCTCCCCGGTTTCGAATGCGACGAGCAGGCCAACCGGACCTTCGTCTACGGGATCCACCCGGACGGCAACAAACACGCCGGCGGCGCATTCATGCCGGGCTGGCCGGTGCCGATGAGCAGTAGCGGTGGCTGCTACTCCGAGTCGATCGACTTCATTCAGGGCGGAGGAAACTCACCCTCGATCGCCGATTTCGACGGGTCGGGCCGGCTCCGGCTGGCAGTCACCCCGGTCGCCGGGTTTCCGGTCATCCTGAATGCCGACGGTTCCACCGAAAAAGTGCTCGCCGGAACCTGCCCGACCCCGACCTGCGCCGGTATCCCTCCCTACTACGGTGCCGATCCGATCACGGTCGGAGTAACCGGCCAGGGAGCGGTCGGAGACCTGAGTGGGAACGGGAACCCGGAATACATGCAGTCCGTCACCGGGGGGGTCACAATCAGCACGGCCCTCGGAATGGCCGGGCGGGCGGCGCTTGTCCATACCTTTGACCAGGCCTGGGACGTCGAGGGTGGCACGACCCTGCCGAACTTCCCGGTCGACCAGGACGGCTTCCCGTTCTTCACCTCACCGCTTGTCGCCGGCCTCAGCGATGACGGCAGCCAGTCGATGGTCGCCGCGAACGACTCCTACTGGATCCATGCCCGGGGAGCCGACGGCGAGGAGGCCCCGGGGTTCCCCAAATGGACCGGCCAGTGGACCTCCTTCGGCGGGACCGTCGGGGATCCCAAACTGAACGGGCAGCAGCGGCTCGCCTTCGGCACCCGTGAGGGTTACCTGTTCGTCTGGAAGGTCGACGGCGATCCGGAAGAAAATGATCAGTGGTGGAGCTTCCGCCACGACGAGCACAACTCCGGCCGTTACGGTAACGACACCCGTCCCCCGGCCGGAGTCAGGGTCGAGACGGAGCGCAGGAGGAAGAAGGCCAGGCTTACCTGGAAAGCACCGGGTGACAACGGCGTCAGCAACGGCAGGGCGGTCAAGTACCAGATCTACCGTTCGAAGAAGCCGATCGCCCCGGGCAAACTGGACAGAGCCTCGCAGGTGGCCGCCCCGAAACCGGCCAAGCCCGGGCGCGAACAGTCGGTCAGGGTCAAAGTCGCAAAAAAGAAGAAGCTCCATATGGCGATCCGCTCACGCGATGCATCCGGAAACTGGTCGTCGCTGAGCCGGCTCAAGGTAGGCAGGTACCGGAAGACGACCAGACAGAAGATCAAGTCCTGCAGACAGACCTACCGCAAACACAGAAAGCGCCACCGCGGCAACCGCAAGGCCCTCAGGCGGGACCGGAAACAGAAAACGAAGTGCATCAGGAAGGCCAGGAAGGCCGGCAAAAAGCACAGCCAGAAGAAATAACCCGTGCCGGTCAGACCCTGCCGGAGGCGAGCAGGCGGCGCAGGAACCGGCGGGTTTCGGGCTGCTGGGGATCATCGAGGACCTTTGCCGGCGTGTCCCGCTCGATGATCCGGCCCTCGTCGAGAAAAGCGACTGTGTCGGCGACCTCGCGGGCGAAGCTCATTTCATGGGTGGCGATGATCATGGTCACGCCCTCCTGTTTCAGATCGCGGACCACCTCGAGCACTTCGCCCACCAGTTCGGGATCCAGAGCACTGGTGACCTCGTCCAGAAGCAGCGCCCGGGGACGGCCAGCGAAGGCCCGGGCGAGGGCCACCCGCTGCTGCTGGCCTCCTGACAGCTGGTCCGGCCGGTCGTTCTCCCGCCCACCCAGTCCGAAGCGGTCGAGCAGGGCCCGGCCCCGCTCGTTTGCCTCGGCCCGACCCACCTTCTGGGCCCGGACTGCGCCGAGGACCACGTTTTCAATCGCGGTCATGTGGGGAAACAGGTTGTAGGCCTGGAAGACGAAGCCGAGCCGGCGCCGGATCGCCACGGGATCGACCGAGGGATCGGTGATCACCTCGCCGTCCAGAAAGATGTCGCCGTCATCGATTTCGACCAGCAGGTCGATGCAGCGCAGCAGGGTCGACTTGCCGGATCCGGAGGCGCCGATCAAAGCGACCGCCTGGTGTTCGTTCACGGCGAGGTCTATGCCGTCGAGCACCAGTCGGTCGCCGAACGATTTCGTCACCCCGGTGATTTCGAGAACCGGGGCACCGGACGAGCCGGGCATTGAGGGGGAAGAACCGGCTGAAGCTTGCATCGCCGGGCCGGGGGGAGCGGGCCCGGATGACTGTGGGCTCATGCGTTGACCTCGCCCCTGGCCGTTATGTGGTCGAGTATCCGGGCCATCGGAATGGTCACCGCCAGGTAGAGCAGGGCAGCGGCGATCAGCGGCGTGTAGTTGAAACTCGCCTGGGAGTCGATCTGGGCGATGCGGAACGCCTCCTGGATGCCAAGAACCGATACCAGGGCCACGTCCTTCTGCAGCGAGATGAAATCGTTGAGCAGCGGCGGCCTGACACGCCTGACCGCCTGGGGCAGGACTACGAAGCGGAGCGCCTGGAAGCCGGTCAGACCGGTCGCCAGGGCGGCATCGGTCTGGCCCTGGTGAACCGAAGCGATCCCCGCCCTGTATACCTCGGCCACGTAGGCGCTGTACGCCAGGGACAGAGCGAAACAGGCAAGGATGATCGGATCGGTCGGCACCCCGGCAAGCTGCAGGGCCGGGATCCCGAATCCGAACAGATAGACCAGCAGGATCACCGGTATGCCACGGAACAGGTCGCAGTAGACCGCCGCCAGCACGCGGATCGGGAACAGGGCCGGCAGCCGGCTGGTCCGGACCAGGGCGATCACCAGGCCGAGGATCAGGACGATGACCTCAACCGCGAGGAACATCCTGACGTCCAGCCAGAAACCTTCGAGGATGTCGGGGAACGAAGTGCGGAACGCCTCGGCCGAGAAGAAGGTCTCCTTGACCTCGGGCCAGCCGGTGCTGGTCAGGATCAGGACGGCCAGGCCGCCGATCACCACTACGGACGAAAACGCGGCAATCGCCTGGCCGCGCCGCGACTTGGCCCTCCGGGCCTGCTCGCGGGCGGCTCGCCGACCGCCGACTTCAGCTACTGCGGATCCTGCGGAAGACGTTGCGATCGGCCCCGTCTAGTTGAGTTTTGGAGCGTCTGCTGCCCCGCTCATCCACTTGTCGGTGATCTCTTCGAGGGTGCCGTCATCTTCGAGGTTCTCGATTGCCTGGCTGACGCATGCGGTCATCTGGGAGCCCTTGTCCAGGACAGCGCCCCACTGGTCGCCGCCGGGAGCATCGAACTGGCCGACCACGCTGGAACCGGAGACGATCGCGTCACGCAGGTAAATGGCCTGGGGCAGGTCGACCACGATCGCGTCAACCTGGCCCTGGTTGAGCGCACTGACCACGTCATTCGAGTTATCGAAGACCTTGGGGTCGGTGCTCGGCTGGATCTCGTCCTCAACCGCGTCGAGGCTGGTCGTGCCGATCTGGACCCCGATCGTCGCGTCCTTGAGCCCATCGATGCTGGTGATCCCCTCCAGGTCTGAGCCCTTACCGACCAGAACCCCCTGGCTGGCGGTGTAATAGGGAACCGAAAAGTCGACGGCCTTCTCGCGGGACGGCTTGATTGAGATCTGGTTGAGGTCGAAGTCGAATTTCTTCTCACCCGGAGCGTAGGCGGCGTTGAACGGCACCTTGGCCCACTCGATCCCATCCTTTTCGAAACCCATCTCGTCGGCGATCGCGTAGGCGAGCGCGCTTTCGAATCCCTTGCCGTTGGAAGGATTGTCATCCTCGAAGTAGGGAGGGTAGGCCGGGCTGTCGGTGGCGATGGTCAGGAACCCGTCCTTGTAGGTCTTGAGGTCGGCGAAATCACAACTGGTCGCTACTGCGGTCTGCTCGCCGCTGGATGAGTCGTCGCTACTGCAGCCGGCCAGCAGGGCCAGGGCGAACACGGGGACGATCAGCAGAAGAAGACGGTATCGGGACACGAACGGACCTCCGTTTGGGTGGCGAGAGTACGGCGGAAGCCTACGCAAACCGTGAAATCGATGTCTGGTGCCGGTAGGGTCGGGCCGACCTTGACTTTCGGCAACTTGTTACTGGCGGCCCTGGCGGTCGCCCTGATCACTTTTCTGATCCTGATTTCGATCGGGCTGATCACTCTGCGCTGGCGAAAGCACCGGCATCTTCCCCGGCCGGCGAAGATGGACCACCTTGGTCGCTACCTGTTGGGCCGGACCGTGGTCGCGGTCGGAGTCGGCCTGGCCTTCGGCGCAGTCCTGACCGCCTTCCTGATCCTGAAAACCGAGCGGCCACAGGGCGACACGACGCCGTCGATCCGGGTTCAGGGGCCGGCCGACCGAGCGACCGTGCGGATGAGCGTCGAGAACTGCTGGGCACCCGCCGAGATCCAGCTGAGGCTGGATGCGCCGGGCGGTGTGGGGCAGGCGGCTGAACGGGCCGAGGTCTATTCCGACCAGACCGGCCTCCGGCAGATCGGGATCGGCCCGAAAGGGCTGGGCACCTTCGAACTGGAAGACCCTGGCTCGAAGCGGGGGCTGCTTTCCTGCTACGTCGGCCTGCCGACCGTGGCCGGTGTCGAGGGTCCGGTCCGGATTGAACTCGCCATGGCCGACTACATGAAGGTGGATACGCTCGAATCGATTCCGGCCCCGGCCGGCTACCGCGCAGGCCTCTGGTACTGGGACTGCCCGGCGGGCACCAGATGTCCGGGGCTCGCCACCGTCGGATTCGCCTTCGAGGAAGGCGCGAAACAGGTGACCGTCCTGGTCCTGGCCTCGATGATCGGTGCGATCATGGCCCCGATCTTCGCCGAGGCGGTGCTCAAGCCGATACGGCGACGGCTGGATAGAGGCAGGCGCGACTCCCGCCGGGATCCCCCCTCCTCCGAAACCTGAGTCCCCGGGACAGGCTCCAGGCCGTCAGGCGCTCGTCCGGTGGATACCGAGGCGGCGATCGAGCACGATCGTGGCCAGCGGTTCGGGTTGCCCGAAGTGGTAGCCCTGGGCAAAATCCACGCCGAACTGCTTCAGCAACTCCAGCGAGTCGCCATCCTCGACCCCTTCGGCCACGGTGAGCTTGCCCATCGCGCGGGCGGCGTAAACCAGCGACCTGACCAGGAGCCGGTTGTCTCTGTCGCCAGCCAGATCACGGACGAACTCGCCGTCGATCTTGAGATAGTCGCAGTCGATGTGTTTGAGGTTGTAGAAAGAGGCGAAGCCGGTCCCGAAATCGTCGAGTGCCAGGCCACAACCGAGGCGAGCCAGCTCTTCGGCAAGCTTCCGGGCGCCGGTCATGTCGCTGATGGCGCCGGTCTCGGTAATCTCGAAGACCAGGCTCGCCGGGTCTACCTGGCTCCGGGCAAGTTCCGTAGCGATGAAATCTGGAAATCGCGGATCTCCGACCGACCGGCCCGACAGGTTCACGCTCAGCTTGAGGGCATCGCTGTCGAGATCGAACCCGGCCAGGGATTTGATCGCGCTGCTGATCACCCACTGATCAATGTCCTGGATCAGGTCATGCCGCTCGGCAACCGGCAGGAAGGTGCCGGGCAGAACGATAGATCCGTCATCGTCCCTCAGGCGGATCAGCAGTTCGAAGAAAGCCGGCCCGGTCCCGTCGAGACTGAGAATCGGTTGTGCATAAAGCCGGAAACCGCCCGATTCGAGTGCCCGCCCGATTCGGCTGTGCCAGTCGATCGACTGGGCGATGTCAGAGTTCTCCGCCCGGTCGTAAAGCTTCACGCAGTCCCTGCCCGAGGCCTTGGAGTCATACATCGCGATGTCGGCCTCCATCAGGAGCTTTTCCGCCGAGGCATCTTCTCCGGGCCGGGCCACGGCGACGCCGATGCTCACCGTGAGCCGGACCGTACGGTCGGCCACCCCGACCCTTACTTCGCGGGCGATGGCCTCGGCCAGCCTTTCGGCAAGGCTCAACGCTTCTTCTCCATCAGTTCCCGGAGCCAGGACCGCAAACTCGTCCCCGCCCGGGCGGGCCAGGATGCCGGTTCCGCCCAGCTCGCCCTTCAGGATCTCGGCGGCCCTGACGATCAGCTGGTCTCCGACGGTGTGACCGAAGCTGTCGTTGACGAGCTTGAGGTTGTCGAGGTCGAGGCTGAGCAGGGCGACCGGAGCTCCCGGAGCCCTTTCTTCGTCCAGTGCCGCCTCCAGTTCCCGCTGGAAACGACGTCTGCCGAAGAGACCGCTCAGGGCATCGTGATCGACCATGTGCTGCAGGCGCTGGTGGAAATGGTGGCGCTCGGTGATGTCTTCGACCATGTACAGAGCCCGGGGTTCGGCTTCGTCGAGCTCCCGCAGGCGGGCCACGGTCAGGTCCACCCAGACGACGTCCCCGTCCCTCCTGATGGCTCGCTTCTCGAAGCCGTAGCGGTCGATCTCGCCTTCAAAGAGTGACTCGAGGAGCCGCCGGTCTTCGTCCACTTCGTCGGGGTGGGTGATCTCGGTGAACGGGACTTCGTCGAGCTCCTCGGCGGTGAACCCGGTAATCCTCTCGTAGGCGGAGTTGACCCTCTCGAACGTGCCGTCGGGTCTGGCCAGGCAGATCCCGGTCGGGCTCTGCTCGAAGACCTGGCGGAAACGGTCGTGTGCCCGGGCCCCGGCCTCCCTGGCCCGGTACTCGGCCGATATGTCGCTGACCACAACGATGCGGACCGGGCCGTGCTCGGGATGGTCAGCCGTAGATATGTTGCTGCTGCACCAGATCGTCGACCCGTCACGGTGAATCGTGCGACCCTCGTATGCGACCCGTCCCGTTTTCGCGAGCTCATTCTCGAGCCGCTGCCACTCCTCCATTTCGTCGCGGTCCAGATCCTCCGGTAACAGACAGAAGAGGTGGCGTCCGACCAGTTCACCGTTCTCGTAGCCATACATCGTGTCGAACTGGGGGTTGGTCAGGACGATCATCAGGTCATCGTCCCTGAGCATCGCCACGCCCTCCTTGATTGAACCCAGGACGGCGGCCCGCTCGGCCCGTGTTCCTTCGGCAAACTGCCAGGCCCGGTAAAAACGCTGCAGCCGTCGCGAGGTCCCGGCGACCGCGGCCAGCAGGAGCGTCAGCATCAGGATCTCGCCGACGCCGTCGGCCGGCCTGGCCCCGATCAACGGCTCGCTGAGCGAAGATATCGAGACCAGAGCTGGAAGCAGCATCACCGTCGGAACCAGAAAACGGGCCATCGCCGGGCCGGGCCCGGCCGAGAGCATGAATCCGGGGATCCCACGGTCCGGACGCAGGAAGAAGTAGGCAAGGTAGGTGCCGGCACTGACCAGGAGCAGAGTCAGGCTGAAGCCGGGGTCCATCCGTCCGAGAGCAAGATCCACCCGGTAGCCGAAAGCCAGCAGGCCGACCAGCAGCGAACCGCGATCAGGGGAATCAGGAAGTCGTTCCAGCGGTAGCCGGGAGGGCCGGCATCTACCGTCAGGACGCTGAACGGGAGCGGGAGAAGCATGAAGACCGGACCCGATATCGGCTGCTGCCAGGCTCCCTGCGCGGCCCAGTCGAAGAACAGACAGCCGCAGACCTCGTCCAGCAGGACGGTCGCGGCCCCGACGGTGGCAAGCGCCGCGACGCTCCGGCCGACTCGGCCGTGGTGAGCCCGACCGCCCTGACCGGGCCGGGAGAGGATCAGCGCGGCACCGAGCAGGCCGAGCAGAATCGCGGTCCAGGCCGTTGCCGGGGGCAGTCCGAAGTAGGCCCCCTGGAGAACCGGTAGTCCGGCCATCCAGCCCAGGGCGACCGCGATCGCGCAGACGAAGGCAGTCCGCCGCCCAGGGCCGGCGCGTACGCCGCGAACGCCAGCCAGACCCTGCGGAAGCTGCCGGCATTCGCCTCGTCCCATGCGTCCAACGGAATCGGAAGTCCGCCCGCGGCATCGGGAGACCCCTTCCTTGCGGGGGCGGGGGCTTCGCGAGACATCTCGGCCGAACCTACCAGCGGGATCCAGAGCCATATCGCGATTTCGTGGCCCTGCCAGCACGCTTTCAGCGACCCCCGACCTTCCTACTCCGGCGTCAGCGCCCCCTCGGCCTCTTCCCACTCTTCGTAGAGGCGGGCGACCTTCGACCTGGCCTTCTCGTGGCGGCGGGTCGCCCTGTCGGTCTTGTCGGGAGTTGACCAGGCGGCCGGATCGGCCAGCTCATCCTCGACCGCTGCCAGTTCCGCTTCGGCCCGCTCGATCTGTTTCTCAAGGCTGCCGACCCGCCGCCGGGCCCGGGCCGACTCCTTGCCGGGCGATCCTCCCCGCCTCGCGTTGGCGCTGGGCCGCTTCGATTTCGACCCCGCGGCCAGTCTGGCCGCCTCGATGCGACCGGCCTCGAGCAACTCGTCTTTTGCCCGCTGGTACTCGGCCCATCCCGACATGTGATTGCTCAGTTCGCCGTTCTCGCAGACCAGGGTACGGCTCCCGACCGCCTCCAGAAGCGCCCGGTCGTGCGAGATCAGGACAACCGCCCCGGGAAAGGCCGAGAGGGCGTCTTCGAGCGCTTCCCGGCTCTCGATATCGAGGTGGTTCGTCGGCTCGTCGAGAAGCAGCACATTTGCTCCTGAGGCGACCAGGATCGCCAGCGAAAGCCGCCGCTGCTCGCCGCCCGAGATGTCGGTCAGGGATTTGTTGACATCGTCGCCGGAAAAGAGAAAGGCGCCGAGCAGATCGCGGACCTTTTGCCCGGTGAGGCCGGTCTCACGCGCGGCGGCATCGAGCACGGTGCCCTCACCCGCAGCGGTCTCGGCGTGCTGGGAGAGATAGCCGACTATGGCATTGTGACCGCGCCTGACGCTGCCCGAAGCCGGTTTCCGCTCGCCCGCCAGAGTCTCCATCAAGGTCGTCTTTCCGGCGCCGTTCGGGCCTATCAGGACGACGTGCTCATCCCGCTCGATCAACAGGTCGGCCCTGTCGAGGAGAACCCGCCCCGGAACTTCGATCCTGCCATTCACCATCTTGAGCACAACCCGGCTCGCCCTCTGCGGCTCGGCGAAAGCGAAGGCCAGGCGACTGCGGTCTTCGGGGTCCGAAGCGACGGCGTTCTGCCTGACCCGGTCAATCTGCTTCAGGCGGGACTGGGCCTGACGGGCCTTTGTCGCCTTGTAGCGAAAGCGGTCGACGAACCGCTCCATCCGGGCGATCTCGGCCTTCTGTCTTTCGATCGCCTTGCCGAGGGCCACCTGTCTCGCCGCGTGTTCTTTGCGCCAGGCATGCCAGGGGCCGGAGAAGTATCGGGCCCTTCCGGCCTCGAGCTCCAGGACAGAAGTGCCGACCGATTCCAGAAACCAGCGGTCGTGCGCGACCAGGACCACGGCCGCGTCGAGCGCTTTCAGGTACTCCTCGAGCCATTCGAGGGTGGGAATGTCGAGATGGTTGGTCGGCTCGTCCAGGAGCAGCAGGTCGGCCCGGGCCGCGAGAGCCCGGGCGAGCGATGCCCGGGTCAGTTCGCCCCCGGAGAAGGTGGAAAGCGACCGGTCGAACTCTCCGCTGTCGAAGCCGAGGCCACGAAGCACGGCCAGAACCTCATCCCGCCAGCGATAGCCGCCGGCGATCTCCAGTCTCTGCTGGGCGGCCGAGTAGGCCCTCATCGTTTCTTCGTCGTGATCGCCGGCCGACATCTGCTCCTCCAGCCGCTCCAGCTCGGCCTCTGTCTCGAGCACGTCGGCCCTCCCGGTGAAGACGTACTCCATCAACGATAAGCCGGAGTCACGGGGCGGACGCTGGTCATGGAGCGTCACACGCGCCCCCTTCTGGAAACTGAGCGCCCCGGAATCATTGCTGATCTCCCCCGCGAGAATCCGCAGCAGGGTCGACTTGCCGGCTCCGTTTCTGCCCGAAAGTGTCATCCGGGTCCCGCGGGTCAGCTTGAAAGAAACTTCGCTGAACAGGGGATCACCACCGAGGTGGATACCGATACTGGTTGCGGTCACGACTGCCATAAGGTGGACGGGCAGTTTGCCAACTTGGCCCTGCCGGTGGTGCCCGCTGGCCGGTAGCGATCGGCCGGGAGCCTCCGGGACGGCCCGACGACCTGATGGGTCGCCGTGCACGGTCACGCCCGGATCGGACACCGGGTCCGCCGGTGTGCCAGCATTCCTGACCAGCTCTTGACATTCGCGGAAAAGACACCCCTTTGAGCAACGGCTCCTTCGAAGCAGGCCCCGGGCCCGGGCCCGGCCCCGGGCCCCAGTTCGGCTCGACCTGGGAGACGCAGATCCCCACCTACGAACCGGTGCAGGGGGTCTCCCCCTTCCCGCCGATCGCCGACTATGGCTTCCTTTCCGACGGCGAAGTATCGGCACTGGTCGCACCGAGCGGCAACGTCGAGTGGTTCTGCCTGCCTCGATTTGACTCACCCAGCGTTTTCGGCTCGATCCTCGATCGCAGCGCCGGCACTTTCCGGCTCGGGCCGGCCGACGTCAACGTCCCGACCAACCGGCGCTACGTGCCGGGCACGATGGTGCTCGAAACGAGCTGGGGTACCGGGGAGGGCTGGATCATCGTGCGCGACGTCCTCCTGATAGGGCCCTGGCATCACAAACGGGACCGCTCCAACACGCACCGCCGGGCGCCCACCGACTACGACGCCGACCACGTGCTGCTGCGGATGGTGCGCTGCGTCCACGGTGAAGTCCAGCTGGTCCTCGACTGCAAGCCCGCCTTCGACTACGGTCGCCGCCAGGCCAGCTGGGAGTACACCGGCGAGGCCTACCACGAAGGGGTCGCCACCGCGGACGGGTCCGATGTCCAGCTCCGGCTGACCAGCGACATGAACCTCGGCTTCGAGGGACCACGCACCACTGCCCGTACGCTGCTCAAAGAAGGCGATGTCCGGTTCGTCGCCCTGTCCTGGAGTGAACATGAGCCACCCCGGGACTATGACGAGGCCCACAGCAAGCTGGTCTGGACCGCTCACCACTGGCAGAACTGGCTGGCCCGGGGGACCTTCCCCGACCATCCCTGGCGAAGCTATCTGGAGCGGTCGGCACTGACCCTCAAAGGATTGACCTATTCGCCCACCGGAGCCCTGATCGCGGCCGCCACGACGTCGCTTCCCGAAACCCCCGGTGGCCAGCGCAACTGGGACTACCGCTACTCCTGGATCCGCGACTCGACCTTCACGCTCTGGGGCCTCTACACCCTCGGATTCGACTGGGAGGCCAACGACTTCTTCTACTTCATCGCCGAGATGGCCCGGGAAGCCGGCGACATCCAGATCATGTACGGGGTCGCCGGAGAGAAGCAGCTCGACGAGGAGATCCTGCATCACCTGAACGGCTACGAGGGCGCTTCGCCGGTCCGAATCGGTAATGGCGCCTACGACCAGAGCCAGCATGACGTCTGGGGGGCGGTGCTCGACTCCTTCTACCTGCACATCAAGTCCCGTGACGGGATGCCCGAGGAAATCTGGCCGATCCTGAAGCGCCAGGTTGACGCGGCTCTGGAGAACTGGCGCGGTACCGATCACGGAATCTGGGAAGTGCGCGGCGACCCCAAACACTTCACCTCATCCAAGGTGATGTGCTGGGTCGCAGTCGACCGCGGCGCCAGGCTCGCCCTGCTGCGGGAGGATCACGAACTGGCCGCCGAGTGGCAACAGGCGGCGAACGAAATCCACGCCGACATTTGTGAGAACGCGGTCGATGACCGCGGGGTGTTCACCCAGCACTACGACACCGACGCGCTCGATGCATCCTGTCTTCTGATGCCGCTGCTCCGCTTTCTGCCTGCCGACGACCCCCGGGTCCGCGACACGGTCCTGGCGATCGCCGAGGAACTGACCGAGGACGGGCTGGTCCTCCGGTACCGGCCCGAGGAGACCGACGACGGGCTGGCCGGCGACGAAGGCAGCTTCACTATCTGTTCGTTCTGGCTGGTCAGCGCCCTGGTCGAGATCGGCGAGCTGGACCGGGCCCGCCAGCTCTGCGAGAGGCTGCTCGGCTTTGCCAGCGGCCTTCAGCTCTACGCCGAGGAGATAGACCCGCTGTCGGGCCGGCACCTCGGCAATTTTCCCCAGGCCTTCACACACCTTGCCCTGATCAATGCGGTGATGCACGTGATCCGGGCCGAGCAGGAAGTCACCCACGCCGGCAAGCGGGACTCCCGCCCCGACGGCTGAGACCGGACCACCGGCGGCCTTCCGGCAGCAGAACACCACTACCCGATGAGCCTCGACGCCTGGATAGCCGCAGCGGTAATCGTCTCGATGCTGCTCGCCCTGGCCTTCGAGCTGATGCCCCCGGCGGCGACCGTCCTGACCGCCACGGTGAGCCTGCTGGTCCTCGGCGTGATCGATGAAGAACAGGCCCTGTCCGGCTTCTCGAATCCGGCCCCGCTGACCGTCGCGGCTCTCTATGTGCTCGCCTATGCCGCCGACAAGACCGGGTTGCTTGGGCCGCTGGTAAACCGCATGCTCGGCAAGCAGGGAAAGGTGGACCGGAAGTCGCTGGCCCGCCTGACGATGCCGGCCGCCGGAATCTCGGCCTTCATCAACAACACCCCGCTGGTGGCGATGATGATCGGCCAGGTGACGACCTGGTGCAAGCAGCGGGGCGTCTCGCCATCACTTCTGCTGCTTCCGATCTCTTACGCGGCGATCCTCGGTGGAACCCTGACCGTCATCGGGACCTCGACCAACCTCGTTGCCTCGGGGCTGCTCGAGGCGACCGGGGAGCCGGCGATCGGCATGTTCGAAATCACCAGGATCAGCCTGTTTTCGGCCACCGCGGGCATCCTCGTACTTGTCTTCCTGGTTCCCCGCCTGCTCCCGGAACGGAGGGCCGCGGTAGACGAGTTCACCGATGAGATGCGGGAGTTCACGGTTCAGATGGAGGTGATCGAGGGCGGGCCGCTGGATGGATCGACCATCTCCGAAGCCGGCCTGCGCAACCTGAAAGGCATCTTCCTGGTCGAGATCCAGCGTGAAGGGGTCGTCCTGCCGGCCGTCTCCCCCAGCCGCAGCCTCGGTGGGGGCGACCGTCTGACGTTCGCCGGCGACTCCGATTCGATCGTCAGCTTCCAGCGAACCGCCGGCCTGAAATCAGCGGAAGACCAGCACATGCTGGCGATCGACAGTCCCGAGCACACCTTTTTCGAGGCGGTGGTCGGGGCCGACTCCAGACTGGTCGGCCAGACCCTGCGCGATCTGCGTTTCCGGGGCCGCTACCAGGCCGCGGTGGTCGCGCTCCACCGGGCCGGCATAAGGATCGATAGCGGCCTGGGCCGGCTCGAGCTCGAGTCCGGCGACACCCTGCTGCTGCTGGCCGGGCCGGATTTCCGGGCCAGGTCGCGCCGCGGGCGAGACTTCCTGCTGGTCACCAGGCTCGGCGGTCCGCCACCTTCCGCGACCCGCCGGGCGCCGCTGGTCGGTCTGGTGGCGGTTGCGGTCGTAGCTCTTGCCGCCTTCGAGGTAATGTCGATCCTGCAGGCCGCGCTGATCGCCGCCGGCTTTCTGATCGCGACCCGGACGATCAGCTTCTCCGAGGCCGGAGAAGCGATCGATTTCGGCGTGATCCTGCTGATCGCCTCGGCGTTCGGCATCGGCGCGGCGATGCAGTCGACCGGACTGGCCGAGAACATCGCCACCGGCCTGCTCGATCTCTTCGGCGGGCTCGGCGACCTCGGGATCATCTTCGGGCTTGCCCTGGCCACGGTCCTGCTGACCGAGGTGATCACCAACAACGCCGCGATCGTAGTGGTCTTCCCGATCGCCATTGCGATCGCGGTTGGCGCCGGCCTCGACCCCAGGATCATCGCGATGATGGTCGCGGTGGTCGCTTCGTCTTCATTCCTGACCCCGATGGGGTACCAGACCAACACCATGGTCTACGGCCCCGGTGGCTACAGGTTCTCGGACTACGTCCGGGCCGGGTTACCGGTGACCGCGGTCGTGCTGGTCACGGCGACCCTTTCTGCGTGGGCGTTCGCCTGACCGGATGACCACCTGGGCCCTCGGCTGACCCACCCGGCCGCGGTCCCGAAAAAGGGGAGCATTCGTCCGATCCTGTGCAATTACCCCTGTATACCGGGGGCTATTGCACATGATCTCTGGCTGACTGGTTCTCGGACCCCAGGCCAGAGGGTTGGCCCGGTGGGAACGGCCAAGGCCCGTCCCCCCGGGCGGGCCTTTCTGAGCTGGCGGCCCCTTGGTCGGGGGCCTTTTCTGAGGGCTGGATATGGAGACGGCGGGAATTGAACCCGCGTCCGCAGCCGCGTGACGAAAAGTGTCTACAGGCTTAGCCGGCGCTTTGTTGTCGCCTCCCGGGGGCCGTGCCGGCAGGCACTACGGAAGGCCGAGCCTCTGAATTGTCCCCTTGAGGCCGAAGCACTCCTCGCGGGTAAGCCCGTTTCTGAAGCCGGTGCCCCTCCCCACGGGCCGAGGGAGGACCGACTCTCATCGCTTAGGTATCAGCTAAGCGGTGAGGGCGAACTCATGGTCCGCACGTATTGGTTTTTTGCCGATTTTTTACGAGGCCATCGACATCCTCGACCTGCAACCCTCCGCACGGACCGACCGCGTCGAAGCCTGTCGTCCCCGGAATGCTGCCAGCCAAGTGTACGGTGTCTGGGATACGTGGTCAATGGTGCGACCGGAGGTGGCGGATGAGCATTCATGCGTTCGATGCTGTCGTAGTAGGAGCCGGACCGGCTGGAGAGGTGCTGGCCGGCCGCCTGGCGGACGGGGGACTGAACGTTGCGATCATCGAGCAGCACCTCGTGGCAGGCGAATGCTCCTACTACGCGTGCATGCCGTCGAAGGCTCTGCTGCGCCCCGGAGAACTGCTGGCAGAAGCGTCCCGGGTACCCGGGGCGAGCCAGGCGGTGACCGGAGAAATCGCTCCGGAGGCCGTGCTCGAGCGCCGGGATGAGGTAATCCACAATCTCGACGATTCCAGCCAGATTCCCTGGCTCGAAGACAAGGGCATATCGCTGTTCCGCGGCGCCGGGGTCCTCTGTGGCAAACGCGAGGTCCGGGTGGGAGCCAACGTGCTGATCGCCGACCGCGCGGTAGTGGTCGCTACCGGCACCGGGGCCGCGATGCCACCGATCGAGGGCCTCGATTCGGTGGCGGCATGGAACAACCGTGAGGCGACCACCGCCCGGTCGGTCCCGGACTCGATGGTGGTCCTGGGGGGCGGGCCGGTCGGAGTCGAACTGGCCCAGGCATGGTCCAGCCTCGGTACGAAGGTCACCCTGGTCGAGTACGAGAGCCGGCTGGTCCCCCGCGAGGAGCCTTTCGCCTCCGAGTTTCTGGCCGACTCGCTGCGGAACCGGCACGGAGTCGAACTTGCTCTGGGGGCAAGGGCCGAACGGGTCAGCGAAAAGGACGGCCGGATCACGGTGACCCTGGGCGACGGCCGCACGGTCGCGGCGTCAGAGCTGCTGGTCGCAACCGGCCGCCGGCCTCAGACCGGCGAGCTCGGTCTGGAGTCACTCGGAGTCGAGGGAGGCGGATTCCTGAACACCGACGATACCCTCAGAGTGGAAGGCTTCAGCTGGCTGTTCGCCGTCGGCGATGTCAACGGGCGGGCACTTCTGACCCACATGGGCAAGTACCAGGCCTGGGTCGCCGCCGAGCAGATCCTCGGGCGCGAGGCGCGGGCGACCTCCGAAGCTCTCGGATCTCCCCGGGTCACTTTCACCGATCCCCAGATCGCCGCGGTCGGCAAGACCAGTTCCGAGGCGATCGAAGAAGGGATCGACGTTCAGGCGGTTGACGTCCCGACCAACTCGACGGCCGGTGCTTCGTTCACCGGAAAGGACGTGGATGGCACCTGCCGGTTCCTGATCGACCGGGAGCGCCGATTGCTCATCGGCGCCACCTTCGTCGGCTTCGAGACTGCGGAGTGGGTCTACGCCGCCACGCTCGCGATTGTCGCCGAGGTGCCGGTCGGGACATTGCGCCACGTGGTACCGGCCTTCCCCACCCGAAGCGAGATCTGGCTCCGCCTGGTCGAAGCCCTGGAGCCTGCGCAGAATTGACGCGGACCTGCGTCCCGGTGGTCTAGATTAACGACATGCGCCTGCTCGCCTTCAGCGACCTGCACCGCGACCTTGACCAAGCCGCCCGCCTGGTTGACCTCTCTGCCGACGCCGACGTGGTCGTCGGGGCCGGCGACTTCGCCTCGGTTCACGAAGGCCTCGAAGAAGCGATCTCGGCGCTCTCCGCCATCGAGACCCCGACCGTGATCGTTCCGGGCAACAACGAGACGTTTGAGGCGCTGAAAGAGGCGGCCGAGGCCTGGCCGGCAGCCACCGTGCTCCACGGCGACTCGACCGAGATTGAAGGCGAGGTCTTCTACGGGCTCGGAGCGGGAGTGCCCACCACCCCCTGGTCCTGGAGCTTCGACCTGGATGAATCCGAAGCGGAAGAGGCGCTGGCCGGACTGCCCGAAGGGGCCGTCCTGGTGGTCCATTCGCCTCCGAAAAACCATTGCGACGAGACCGGCGACGGCATGCACCTCGGCAGCAGCGCGATTCTGGCCGCGATCGAGCGGACCGGTCCGAAACTGGCGGTCTGCGGTCACATCCACGAATCGTGGGGAAGAACCTCGAAGGTGGGCTCGACCGAGATCAGCAACCTCGGGCCCGAAGGGAAGTTCTTCGAGCTCGACTGAGCCGCCGGAGACGAACTACGGAACGACTCAGACGGTGATGCGGCCGCGAAGGCTCTCGATCAGGTCTTCCGGGAAGCCGGGTACCTTTTCCAAGTCGTCGACCGAACGGTATCCGCCGAAGCGCTCCCGGTAGGCCAGGATGCGGGTTGCCTGGGTGACCGACAGGTCAGCCTCGCGGAGATCCTCGAAGGTCGCACTGTTCAGATCGATTGCGCCGTGACCGGTGTCCGCACCGGCACTCTCCGGCCGGTCGCTCTTTTCGGCCCGACCACCGGAAGGTCGCCGGGAACGGCCCGGGGGGCTTTCGGCCCGCGACTCCGAGAAGCTCGGACCAGACTCGGTGCCCGTCTTCAGCGGTCCCGGAAAGGCCGTGTCAGGCACCTCGGCCCGGGGGGCGTCGCGTACCTCGAGAGCCGCGGCCGCGGCCTTTTCTGCCGACTCGGCACGGGCTTCCGCCTCCCGCGCCCGCTCCTCGGCCCGGTCGATGCCGGACACGACATCGTTCAGCCGCCGCTCGCGATCGGACTCTTCGATCTTGAGCTGGGCCAGGCGCTCGGCGAAAGCGGCCCGCCGCTCGGCGTCTTCCGCCCGCCGCTCGACCCGGCGAAGACGCTCCTCCGCTTCACGGAGGGTCCGGTCACGCTCCTTGCTGTCGGCGCTCAGTCGCCGCTCGACGGATGCCAGGCCCGGAGTCAGGGGAGGCGAAGGATCCGATGCCTCCAGATCCCGTTCGAGCTCTTCGACCCGGCGTAGCTGGTCTTCCGCCGAAGAAGCGCCAGGCGTTCCGGCCTGTTCGGCCTTGATTTCTTCGACCTTTGCCCGAAGCCGGGCCTCAGCGTCGTGAGCCGCCTGGTCCGGGGCCTGCTCATCCGGCGGACTTGCGGAACTCGTCGCGGCCCTGCCTGCCACGGCGCCCCCGGCGGCCCCGGCGGCAAAGGCCGCTGCCGGCGGAGGCTGTGGGGCCGCGGCCGGTGCCCCGGTTACAACGGTGTCGGGTTCGGCACCCGTGTCCGATGCGGAGCCTGCCGGGCCGGGAACAGGTGTTGCCGTTACCGCAGCCGAAGGCGCGGTCTGGCTTGGCGAGGCCGGGGCCGGGATGGCGCCACCCGAGCGGGCCACCGCGGCGGCGGCCATGCGCTGGTCGCGAGCGGCCTGCTTTTCGGCGGTGACCGGGTCGACGGCGGCCGCGGATGCGGCACCGGTCGCTGCGGCCGCGGGCAATGCTGCCTGAGCGCCCGAGCGGCGGCTGTCCGGCCCGCCCTTTCTCCGGAGTCGCTCTTCCTCCCGGGATCGCTGGATCGCGGCCCGCTTGCGCCGCTTCATCTCGGCAGAGCTGGGCGGCCCCGTGCCGGTCGATGATTCGGCCGCTCCCTCCGGATGGGATCGTCCCCGCATGATGAATATCCCGGCGACGATCGCCGCCAGAATCACGATGCCGATGATGAAATAAGGAGCGTTGTCGGTCACGAAGTCGGAAACGTCCTGAAACACGCTCTGGTCGTCGCTGCTCTGGCCGGAAGCGTCTTCCAGGGCAGACAGCTGCTCGTCGCTGAGGGTGACCGGGGCCTGATCGGTCCCACTGCCATCGGCGCCGTGGGCAGCAACCGGCAGCGCAGCCGCCAGGGCCAGCGCAGCGAGGCAGATCACAAGGCTGAATCGCGTACTCATCCGGGTCAATCCTTACACGCCCGACAGTCCGGGACAAACCGGGGGTCGGCCATGGTGCCGATCTTGCCGCCGAAGGAGCGGCATTCAGGACCGGTAGCGGCCCTTGAACTCCCGCTCGACGTCGCGCTGGACGTCTCGGTCGGCGATTTCCCGGCGCCGGTCCCGACCCTCCTTGTGACGGGCCAGCGCGAGCTCGACCTTTGCGCGCGGGCCCTTGAAATAGATGCGCGACGGGATCAGGGTCAGCCCTTTCTGCTGAGCCTTGCCGATCAGGCGTTCGATCTCGTTCCGGTGGAGCAGGAGCTTGCGGGGACGCTCGGGTTCGTGGTTGTTGACCGTCGCCGGGGCATAGGGCGGGATGTGAAGGTTGCGCAGCCAGACCTCACCGTCCTCGATCACAGCGTAGGCATCGCCCATCTGTGCGTCCCCCTGCCTCAGGGCCTTGACTTCGGTGCCGAGCAGCACGATTCCGGCCTCCATCTTCTCGATCAACTCGAACTTCTGCCGTGCCCGCCGGTTCGTGGCTACGTCACCGGACGCGGGGGCCCTCTTCTTCCTGTTCTTCTTTCCCATGCAGGATTCAATCTAGCCGTCGACCGCTCCGGCCCGCCCCGGGGGGGCGGTCGGCCTCAGGCCGGTTCGAGGTCGACCCGTCCCCTCGGGCCGTCAACCCGCTCGACCGTGACCCGGATCGGATCGCCGAATCGAATCGCCCGCCCGCTCTTGCCCCCTATCAGGGCGGTCTCCTCCAGGTTGAGGTCGAACCTGTCGCCCCTCATCTTCCTGACCGGTACCAAACCCTCGTATCCCTCTCCCAGCTCGCCGCCGAAGGTAACGAATGCTCCGGCTCCGATCACCCCGGAAACCTCGCCGTCGAAGGTCTGCTTCCAGCCGCCTTCGAACAGCTCCCGTTCCAGCAGGAAGGCTGCACAGACATCGTCGGCGTCACGCTCCAGCCGGGTCGCCTCCCGCTCCCGCTCCGAACAGTGGACCGCGGCGGCGGCGACGCCGCCCGGGTCGGGAGCCCGCTCGCCCTGGCCGAGTTCGGCCAACAGCCCGCGATGCACGATCAGGTCCGCGTAGCGCCGGATCGGCGAGGTGAAATGAGAGTAGGCGTCGCTTCCGAGTCCGGCGTGGCCCAGATTTTTCTCGCAGTACCTTGCCGGCTTCAGCGATCTCAGGACGAGTGAGCCGTAGGCGGTCGCCCCGTGACCCCGCCGGGCGGCCTCGCCGGCCACCGACCGCGATGCCTCGACCGCGATCCGGCCGGCCTGGCTCGGGCCCATGCCGTCGGGTACCGGCGGCGCCGGCAGATCGAGTGAAGCGAGCTGGTCTATCAGGTGCCCGATCCGGTCGGGGTCCGGCAGTTCATGGACCCGGTAGAGGGTCGGGGTCCGCTTGACTTCGAGCAGCTTCGCGACCCGCTCGTTGGTGAGCACCATCAGTTGTTCGATAAGGCGGTGAGCCTCGGTCTGCGATTCAGCCGTGCATCCGGTGACCTGCCCGGTGTCATCGAAGCTGAAAGATGGTTCGGTCGAGTTGATTTCGAGCGTCCCCCCGGAGCGGGCGTCGGCCAGCATCGCGGACAAGGCCCGTACCAGTTCGAGTGGCTCGGCCGCCACGGCGGGCGGGCGCTCCCGGCCGGCGAAGATCCGGTCGAGCTGGTCGTAGTCGAGCCTGGCATCCGAGAGAACCCGGCTGCGATACCAGGCGACCGAGACCACTTCTCCGCTCCCCGACAGGAGCATCTCGGTGGTGACCGCGAGCCGGTCTTCCCCGGGAGAGAGCGAGCAGACCCCGGCGCTCAGAGCCAGAGGGAGCATCGGCTCCACCGATGTCGGGACATAGGTGCTGTTCGCCCGCCGGGCGGCCTCGGCCTCAAGCCCGGAGCCGGGCCGCACGTAGGCGGCGACGTCGGCGATATGGATCCATATCCTCACCCCGTCGCCTTCCCGCTCGGCCGAAACGGCGTCGTCAAAGTCGCGGGCGGTGGCCGGGTCCACGGTGAATGTCGGTAGAGCGGTCAGGTCCCTGCGACCGCCCGGAACCTCGGCCGGCGCCTTCGCCGCCGCTGCCGCCTCCTCCTCAATCGCTTTGCGGAATCCCCTGTGCCGGAGGCGCTCCAGGGTCAGGGCCTCGCTGACATCGGTCGCGTTGTCGATCTGCCCGAGATCCCGAACGATCCTCGCCCGGCCTCCGGCGAACTCGGCCCAGGCGATCTGACCGGTCCGAAACCGGACCTTGCGGTCCAGCGTGGCCTGTTCACCGCTTTCGAACAGCGGCCTAACCACGGTGAAACGGCCCCGTTTTTCCAGGGTCGCCACGTGAAGGCTCCCGCGAGGTCGCCGCCCGGATCCCCGGGTACGACTCACCCGGAGCCGCTTCCGCCGGCGCCGGAACCGTTTCCGCCGGGTTCTCCAGCGGCGACCTCCCCGCCGAGCACCTCGAACGCACGATCGAGCTGGAGATCCCGGGTCGCCTTCCGCGGCTGAATCGCCCGGACATCAGGCTTGAGTCCTTCGCCGGCCAGGGATACCCCGTCTGCCGTGAGGAACTCCCCCACGGTCAGGTCGAGCGCCCCGCCATTGTCGAGATCAATCACCTGCTGAAACACCCCTTTGCCGAAGGTCCGGGTGCCGACCACCGGCACCTCAATGTTGGTCTGGAGCGCGGCGGCGAGGATCTCGGCCGCCGAAGCGGTGTCCCGGTCGACCAGCACGGTCAGCGGGTATTCCCCGATGTCCCCCCCGATCGCCCGGTATACCCGGTCGCCCTCGCTGCGGGAGCTGGTTTCGACCACCACCTCCTTCTCCGGGACGAAGATGCTGGCAGTCAGCACCGCCTCTGGTAGCAGCCCGCCTCCGTTGGCGCGCAGATCGATCACGATGCCCTGCGCCCCCTTCTTCCTGGCCTGGTTGACAGCATGCCTCAACGAGCGGCTGGCTCCATTGCTGAAAGTGGTGAGCCGGACGTACCCGAGCTTCGTGCCGTCGACCTCCCGCACCCTGTTGGAAGTGATCGGTACCCGGATCTCCTCCCGGGTGAGCTCGAACTGCTTCGGTCTGCCCTCGCCCTGGACCTTTACGCCGAGGATCACCTCGGTTCCGGCAGGCCCTTTGATCCGGGCCACAGCCAGGTCGGCGCTCTCGCCCTTTATAGATTCGCCGTCCGCAGACACGATGACATCCCCCGTCCTGAGCCCGGCCTGGTCAGCCGGCGAACCCTTGAATACGAATCCGACCCTCAGCCCCCGCTTGCCGACCTCGCCCACAGACATTCCGACCCCGCTGAACGAACCGTCGATCGACTCGTTGAACTGCTGCAGCTGGTCCGGGTCGAAGTAGTGGGAAAAACGGTCGTCGTACTGATTTCTCAGGCGCGCGACCATGCCCCGGATCGAGGAGTTCGTGACCTCCCCGGGGTCGGTCGGCCGGAAGTACTTGCGCTCGATCACCCCGGCCGCCTGATCTCCGGCCGACTCGGCCGGACCCAGTTCGGTCTCGATCAGGGCATTCTGGAACGGACCGGGCAGGTTGTCGGGGTGACCGCCGATCCAGATCCCCAGAAAGAGGGCCAGGGCCAGGGCCCCGAGGGCGACAAATGCCCTGATCAAGACCGTTCCAGCCGGACGCTCAGACCTTGAGGAAACGCCGCAGAGTCAATCCCGACCCGATCGCCGATACAAGGATCGCCGCGACGAAAAGACAGGCCATCAGGACGGCGAATGACATCGAGTCCTGCGCCTGCATCAGGGCAAAGCTCTCCGAGAGCGGGTCCACCACTGTTACCTTGCCGATCCACAGGACAAGTATCGCAATCGCGCCGCCGAGCATGCCGACCACGACCCCTTCGATCATGAATGGCCAGCGGATGAACCAGCGGGTCGCACCGACCAGTCGCATCACCTCTATCTCGCGGCGGCGGGTATAGATCGAGAGCCGGATCGTATTGCCGATCAGCAGCAGCGAAGCCCCGATCAGCAGGGCGGTGATCACGGTCAGTACCAGTTTGAGCGCGCCGGTCACCTCTTCAATCCGGTTGGCGTCGGCCTGGCGGTCATCCACCTTCTGGACGATCGGGGAGATGAAGGTCGGCTGACCGCTCTTGTTCGGTGGTTTGAGCGAAGCGCGTATGGCATCGAGGTTTGCCGCGTCATCCGGCTTGACGATGAAGTTCGCCGGGAAAGGATTGCCGTTGATCTCCTTGAGTACCGCCCGGTCCTCCTGGGCGAAGTCCCGCTTGAATTCGTTCAGGGCATCCTGCTTGGTGAGGTAGGCGACGCTTCCGACGTGCGGCAGGCCCTCGATCTCGTTCCTCAGGGTCGAGACCTCCCCCTGGGTGGCGTCGTCATAGAGGTAGACCCGGACCTGGAGATCGTCGCGAACGTCCGCGCTTTTGCTCTGGGTGGTCTGGAAGACCGGGATCAGGACGCCGATCAGAATTGCGGTCAGGACCGTGGTGACCACGGCAGCAGTCGTCGGGGCGACGTTCCGGCGGATCGCCCGGACGGCCTCACCGGTGAAGAACCAGAGTTTGCCCATCAGTGAACCCCGTTCGAGTGGCCTTCGACCCCGACGCCCATCTCGGCCCGCATCCGCACGCCGAACTCGGTGGTCGACTCTTCCGTGTAGCCACCGGCGATCTCGTCTCGAATCACCCGGCCTTCATAGAGCTCGACCACGCGGCGGCGCATCCGGTCGACCATCTCGCGATCGTGGGTCACCACCACAACCGTCGTCCCGGTCCGGTTGATCCGGTAGAGCAGCTGCATGATCCCGACCGAAGTGACCGGGTCGAGGTTGCCGCTCGGTTCGTCGGCCAGCAGCAGCGGCGGGTGATTGACGAATGCCCGGGCCACGGAAACCCGCTGCTGCTCTCCGCCCGAAAGCTCGTCCGGGTAGTTGTGGAGCTTGGTCGAGAGCCCGACCAGCCGCAGGGTCTCGGGGACCTTGCGCCGGATCTCGGCCCTGGATGCGCCGATTACCTGGAGAGCGTAGGCGACGTTGTCGTAGACGGTGCGACTGGGCAGGAGCTTGAAGTCCTGAAAGACCGTGCCGATGTTTCGGCGAAGCTGGGGAATTCTCTTCTCGGAAAGGGTGCCGATGTCGCGGCCGGCGATCGAGACGGTTCCGTCGGTCGGCGCAAGCTCGCGGATCAGCAGCTTGATCAGGGTCGACTTGCCGCACCCGGTGGGGCCGACCAGAAATACGAAATCACCACGATCGACCGCCAGTGAGACCCGGTCGACCGCGAGGTGGCCCCCCGGGTAGACCTTGCTCACATCCCGCAATTCGATTATCGGGGCGCCGCCCTTGCGCGGGCGCTCGGCCCGTTTGCGCTCACGGGCCTGTTCGAGCTCGGCGCCCGCCTTCTTCCGCTTCTTTTTTCCGAATGCCATCTGCTTGGGCCTATTCACGCCTTCAGGGGCGAATCCTTCCAGCGAAACGGGCTACCCGCCTCGCGCAAAGATTTGGTCTGCAGAAAACTAGCATCCGCTAAGAAAGCTGACCGGGTAGGCTTTCGTGATGGTCGGAATCGCCCAACAGGCAGGGGTCCGGTCGGTGGGCCTCGGCTGCGGCATCGTGATGCTGGGATTCGCCTTCACCCTCGGCGGCCTGATCGCCCCCGCTCCGGCCTCGCCGCCCGGACAGCTTGCGGCTTCCCCTTCGGGAGACCAGGGGGTCTCTGCGCCGTCCGGAACGGCCACGACAAGCGTGGTCAACGGCAGGCCGACGTCAATCAGTGAGTGGCCCTGGCAGGTAGCCCTGCTGGAGGGCGAGCGTTCCCGCCCCCGAGCCAATCCGCGTGCCCGGTTTTTCTGCGGAGGCTCGCTGATCGCACCCGACCTCGTCCTCACCGCCGCACACTGCGTCGCCCCCCAGAACAGGAGGCAGGTCAGGCGGATCGAGGTGGTTTCCGGCCGCACCTTCATCAATCGCGAATCGACCGGGGCCGTTTCAGCGGTCAAACGCGCGATCCTGCCGGTCGACTCGCAAGGGAGACGCCGTTTCCGCGAACCCGGAGGGGTCCCCAGATGGGACGTCGCCCTGCTCGAACTGAGAGCACCGCTTGCTTCGGCCACCATCCGGATCAGCGGGCCGAACGAGTCCGAAGCCTCGAAGCCCGGCCGACCCGTCTTCAGCACCGGCTGGGGTGTGACCGCGCCCCGGAACCGGAAAACGAGCAACAGGCTGAGAGCGGCAAGTCAGGTGATGCTGCCGAACAGACTCTGCCGCTCGACTACCGGCCGCTTTTACCAGGGCCTCACGATGAACTGCCTCGGTGGCCCGGGGGCCAATTCCTCGACCTGCTTCGGGGACAGCGGCGGACCCCTGGTCGCCGCGGTCGGCGGCGAGTTCAGGCTGGTCGGCCTGACCAGTAACGGCGACCCCTACTGCCGCCCTGAACTGCCTTCGGTCGATGCCCGGATTTCCGAAGGACCGCTCAGGCGCTGGATCCGCACAAAGGCTCTGGCCGTCTCGGGAACTGACGTCGTCGGGCACGGCGGGAGCATCGCGCCGGCGCCGCAGTGGTGCCGGGTTCCGAATCTTCGCAACCTGACCCTGCCCCGGGCCCGCAGGCTGCTCGGGTCAAGGGGCTGTCGCCTCGGGCGCACCCATCCCCACTATTTTTCCGGGCTGCGGCGGGGCCGGATCAGTTTTTCCCGAATCCTCGCCGGCTGGTATGCCCCGCCGAATGCCAGGATCAGCGTCTGGGTGGCCAGGTGACGAGGCCCGACCCCGAACCGGGCATCAGGTCGCCCATGACGAAGGCCAGATTCCTGTTCGTTCCCGCAGTCGTCGGCCTTGCCTGCGCCGTAATGTTCGCGGGCTGCTCCGGCTCGGACGACGGTTCGGACGGATCTCCAGATGCCGGAGCCGCCGCCGACCAGCCGGCCAAGACGGTCGACCCCCCGGAGGGTGCCACCGGGCCGGCGAGTGCCGGTGACAAGAAGCCCGACGCTCCCGACAACGCGATCAGCGACCGGCCCGGCGGTCCCAACGACAAGGACGGCAACAAGAACGGCGGCGGAAACGGCGGTAGCGGAAACGGCGGCGGCCAGGACGAGGGCAGCCCGAGCCCCGCCAAGCCTTACTGATCGGTCGAGATCAGAGAGAAAGCCAGCATTACCCCACCGCCGAACAGGGTGATCAGCACCATGGCCACTCCCAGATAAAGGCCGGGGCCCGAGTCCGAAACGAAGGTGAGCGTCCACCCCACCGCAGCCACGATCAGGGTGAGCACGACAATTGCCACCCTCGGCGGTTTCAGTCCGAACGCCGGGGTTTTTTCACCGGCGCCGGTGCTTTCACCGCCGGGATCGAAGCGGCCGCCCAGAACCAGCCCGTAGAGCAGCAACAGCGACGGGATCAGGATGAGCAGACCGATCGCGACCGAGACGAGCAATCCGATTATCACGTTGTCGCTCGCCGCCGCCGACTCTATGGTCAGCCCGGGCAGCATCTCCGGCTCCTGGGCCAGACCCCAGCCGGCGATCACTGCGGCCACGGCGGCAGCTGCCGAAAACCGGGCGATATTGAACCTTCGCGCCGCCAGCGAGGCCATTGTCAGCAGCCCCGCCGCCGCAGAGATCAGTACCGCGACGAGCCCGGCGCCGGACGTCAAGCCGTCGTATACCCGGCCTGCATCCTCGTTCAGAACGGCGATCCCAACGACGCCGACGAGCCCGGTGACCGCCCCGGCGACCAGACCGCGTGTGCGAAACGCCTCGGACAGTCCCTGCCGCCCGGTGCGCCGGGCATCTCCGGCGAGATAGACCGCAGCGAGGTAGGCGCAGAGCGTGATCGCCAGAATTCCGATCATGATCGAGGTCGGATTGAGCCAGCTCGTGAAGAGGTCGCCGGCGGCATTGCCGGCCGGGACCTCCCCGGCGACGGTCGCGCCGACCACGGTCCCCAGCGCAAACGGCGTGACAAACGAAGACACGGTCGCCAGAACCCACACCCAGGGACGGTCCTCGACCCCGCTGACCATGTAGCCGACCGCCCTCATGATGATCCCGAGACAGGCCAGCAGCAGGGGTATCCAGAGGGTCGAGAAGATCGAGGCGAAAACTTCCGGGTAGACGGTCCAGCAGACGACCAGCACGAAGATCAGCCAGACATGGTTGGCCTCCCAGACCGGAGCCATCGCCTGATGGGTTGCGGTCCGGATCTCCTTGCCCCGCTCGCCCCGGGCGGTCAGCGACCAGAACGGCGCCCCGAAATCGGCACCGGCCAGCACGACGTAAGCCGCGATACCGATCAGCATCAGGATTACCGGCACTTCTGCCAGGGTCATTCCTCCGCCTCCCTTTCATCGCCGGACGGGGGGCCGTCGTCCGGGGTCCTCTCCAGGGCAGCGATCTCCGGCGGGAACGGCGCGCGGGCGACCCGCCTCAGCACCCACCAGGTCGCGATGATCAGCGCCACGTACACCGCGGCCAGCACGCCATAGCCGAAGACGATGCCGTCGGCCCCGGTAACCGCCTCCTCGGTTCTCATCACCTGGTAGACCACCCACGGCTGCCGGCCGACCTCGGTCGTCACCCAGCCGGCGATCAGCGCGACCACGGCCGCCGGTCCGGCCAGGATCACCGCCCGGAAAAACCACTTGCTGCGGGGCAGCCGTTTCCTGCGGAACCAGACGAACAGGAACCAGGCTGCCAGAGCGGCCAGCCCCGTTCCGATCCCGACCATGGTCTGGAAGGCGATCCGGACGACGTTGATCGCCGGCCAGTCATCCTCGGGGACCGTCTCGAGGCCCTGCACGGTCGCGTTCGGATCGTGGTACGCCAGCATCGAGAGCATCTTCGGGATCTCGATCCCGTACTCGATCGTATTGTCTTCCGTGTACCAGCCGAAAATCGTCTCCGGCGCTCCTTCAGTCGTCTTGTACAGGCCTTCGAAAGTGGCCAGCTTGATCGGCTGGTCCTCGGCCACGGCCCGGGCCGACCAGTCACCGATCAGGATCTGGGTCGGAGCGGCCAGGCAGGCGAGCGCAAGCGGCACGACCATCGCGGTGCGGAAGTAGGTTCCGCGCCGGCCGCGCAGCCATCCGACCGCGTAGACCCCGGCGATTCCGAAGCCGACCACGATGTACGCAGCGAGATACATGTGGGTCATCTGGGGCCAGAGGTGTCCGTTGCCGAACAGCGCCTCCCACGGCCGGACGTTGACCACTTCCCCGGCCGCGTTCACGTCAAAGCCCGACGGGCTGTTCATCCAGGCATTGACCGATATCACCAGCAGCGAGCCGGTGATGCCGGCGGCCATTGCCGGTATTCCCGAAAGCAGGTGGCGTTTGGGCGACATTCGATCCCAGCCGTAGACGTAGATCGTGATGAAGATCGCCTCGATGAAGAAGGAGAACCCCTCGAGGCCGAAAGCCAGGCCGAAGACATCGCCGAACGAAGCCATGAACCCCGGCCAGAGCAGCCCCAGCTCGAAGCTGAGCAGGGTCCCGCTGACCACGCCGGCGGCAAACAGAGTGATCATCACCTTCGACCAGCGCCGGGCTATCGCCGTGTAGTGCGCCTTGCCCGTCCTCAGGCCGAGCCACTCCATGAAAATCACCAGGGCCGGGAAAGCGACGCCGAAACAGACCAGCGGGATGTGGACCGCGAACGACAGCGCCTGCATCTGCCGGGCCTCGAGCAGGTAGTCCTGATCGACCGGAGGGAAGGAGGACGAGGCGGCGGCGAGCAGCTCGAGCACGCCCTGAGCCTATCCCGCGGTGACGACCGACAACAAGCCGGGCGGCGAGACGGCCGGCTCAGCCGATCGAAACCATGCGCTCGATCGGCAGGCGGGCCCGTTCGGCCAGTTGCGGTTCGACCTTGACCTCGTACTTGAGGTCGCGCAGCGAGTCTCGCAGCTTGGGCAGCGTGATCATCTTCATGTACTTGCAGAAAGCCATGCGGTTGGCTTCGATCAGGTTCGCCTCGGGCGCGACCTGCTGGATCGGGTAAAGCATGCTGTTCTCGGTGGCGACCACGAAGCTGCCTTCCGGGTTCTTCTTCACGTGATCGATCATTCCCGAGGTCGAGAGCATGTGCACGCCTTCGGGGTCGATCTCGCCCGAGGCGACGTACTCCATCGCCTGGGTCGCGCAGCCGCATTCCGGGTGAATCAGGAACTCGGCCTCGGGGTTCTCTTCCCGGGTGCGCTCGATGTCGTCGGGGCGGATCCCGGCATGGACGTGGCACTCGCCGTCCCAGACGTGGAATCGTCCCGCCCTCTCGGGATCGTCGCTCAGCCCGGTCACGCGCGCGACGAACGCGCCCAGCCACATGTCCGGGCCGAACAGGATCTCCGTGTCGTTCCCGTGTTCCTTCCAGATGTGTTCAACCACGCTGACCGCGTTCGACGAAGTGCAGCAGTAGTCGGTTTCGGCCTTGACCTCGGCCGAAGTGTTGACGTACATGACCACCATCGCGCCCGGGTACTTTGCTTTCCACTCGCGCAGCTGGTCGGCGTCGATCGAGTCTGCCAGAGAGCAGCCCGCGTCGAGGTCGGGGATCAGGATCTTCTTGTCCGGGGACAGGATCGAGGCCGTCTCGGCCATGAAGTGGACGCCACAGAAAGCGACCACCGAGGCGTCGGTGGCGGCCGCCTGCCGGGAGAGTCCGAGCGAGTCGCCCGTGAAGTCGGCAACGTCCTGGATCTCGGGTACTTCGTAGTTGTGAGCGAGGATCACCGCGTCGCGGCTCTTCGCCAGCTCACGGATCTCGGCGCTCAGCTGTTCGATCGTGGCGGGTTCCAGCTTCGCGGCCATGCCAGTCGGGATCACGGGAAGTTTCTTCATCGCCATGGGACGATTCTACGGGTTCACGACTTCCGGCCCCGCTGCTCCGGGGACGGCCCCGAGTCCGCCTGCGGCGGAGCCGAACCCTATACCGGCCGCCTATCCCGGCTTCTCCAGCAGCATGGAGACGTCCAGTTGGGGGGCTGAGTGGGTGAGCGCCCCGACCGAGATGAAGTCGACGCCCGACTCGGCCGCCGCCCGGACGTTTCCGAGGTCGATCCCGCCCGAGGCTTCGAGTTCCACCCCACCGCCGTCCAGGTCTCTGGCCGCGACCGCGGCACCCAGCTCAGCCGGGCCCATGTTGTCAAGCAGGATCCGGTCCACCCCGCTGTCGAGGGCCTGCCGCACCTGGTTCAGTTCTTCGGCCTCGACCTCGATCATCATCCCGCGGCCGCCCCGGCGGCAGGCGGCCACCGCCTCGGCCAGGCCCCCGGCCATCGCGATGTGGTTTTCCTTGATCAGGACGGCGTCGAACAGGCCGAACCGGTGGTTCAGGCCC
>JAENXK010000107.1 GCA_016649615.1 Thermoleophilia bacterium | reverse complement strand
CGCACCACTCCGCCGGGCTGGGCGAGCTCCTCCGGGGTGTCGTGGAGCAGCGGCGCCGAGACCACGTCGGTCCGGGTGTCGAGGTGGCCTTCGGCCAGCTCGGAGAACTTGCGGGCGATCAGGTTGAACGCCTCCCAGTCGGTCTTCGCCTCCCACGGCGGCGGGATCGCCGCGTTGAACGGGTGGACGAACGGGTGCAGGTCGGTGCTGGAGATGTCGTGCTTCTCGTACCAGGTAGCGGCCGGCAGGACGACGTCCGAGTAGATGCACGAGCCGTTCATGCGGAAGTCGATCGTCATGAACAGGTCGAGCTTGCCTTCCGGAGCATCGTCGCGCCACTCGACTTCCTGCGGCCGCTGGCCCGGCTCGGATTCGTGCGAGCGGATGCCCGAGTCGGGCACGCCCAGCAGGTGCTTCATGAAGTACTCCTGGCCCTTGCTCGACGAGCCGATCAGGTTGGCCCGCCAGAGGCTGAGCACCCGGGGAAAGTTGGCCGGGTCGTCGGGGTCCTCGCAGGCGTACTTGAGCCGACCGGACTTGAGCTCCTCGAGCGTGTACTCGACCGGATCCTTTCCGGCCTCTTCGGCTTCATCGGCCAGGTCGAGCGGGTTGCGGTTGAACGAAGGCGCCCCCGGGGTCCAGCCCATCCGCACCGCCTGGGCGTAGAGGTCGGCGGTGTGCTGCTTGCCGAGCTTGCCGGGACCGGCGGGCGAGGTGAACTCCTCGGAGCCGTAGGTCTCGTAGCGCCACTGGTCGCTGGCCAGGTACCAGAACGGGGTGCCGGCCTGCTGGCGCGGCGGCCGGTTCCAGTCGAGCGCGAAGGCGAGGGTCTGCCAGCCGGTGATCGGACGCACTTTCTCCTGGCCGACGTAGTGGGCCCAGCCGCCGCCATTCACACCTTGGCAGCCGCAGAACATGACCAGCGAGAGCATCGCGCGATAGGTCTGGTCCGAGTGGAACCAGTGGTTGGTCCCGGCGCCCATCACGATCATCGAGCGCCCCTCGGTCCGCTCGGCGTTCTCGGCGAACTCGCGGGCCACCTTCTCGCAGACCTCGGCCTCGACTCCGGTCTGGGTCGCCTGCCAGGCGGGAGTGTGTGGCTGGGAGGCGTCGTCGTAGCCGGTCGGCCACTCGCCCGGCAGACCGTCCCGCTTGACCCCGTACTGGGCCAGGGAGAGGTCGAACACGGTCGTGACCAGCTTGCCGCCGATCCGCCGCGCCGGCACCCCGCGGACCATCGTCGTGCCGCCCTCGGTCGGGCCGTCGTCAAAGCGGGGCAGGGTGACCTCGACCAGCTCGTCGTGGCCGTCCATCAGGCTGAGCGCCGGCTCCACCCCTTCGAGGTCGAGGTTCCAGCTGCCCATCCCCTCCTCGCCCCAACGGTCGCCGATCGTGCCGTTCGGGACCACCGGCTCGCCGGTCTTCGAATCGATCAGCACCGTCTTCCAGTCGGCGTTCTCGCTCGTATCGCCGAGCTCGGTCGCCCGCAGCATCGCGCCACCGCGCCGGGTCCCGTCGCCGTGGTCTTCCAGCTCGACCAGGAACGGCAGGTCGGTGAACTTGCGGGCGTAGTTGCCGAAGTACTTCGACTCGCGGTCGACGAAGAACTCCTTGAGAATGACGTGGCCCATCGACATCGCCAGCGCGCCGTCGGTGCCGGCGGTCGCCGGCAGCCACTCGTCGGCGAACTTGGTGTGGCCGGCGTAGTCGGGCGAGACCACAATCACCTTCTGGCCACGGTAGCGGGCCTCGGTCATGAAGTGCGCATCCGGGGTGCGGGTCTGGGGGATGTTCGACCCCCAGAGCATGAGGTAGGAGGCGTCCCACCAATCGGCAGATTCCGGCACGTCGGTCTGGTCGCCCCAGACCTGGGGCGAGGCCGGCGGAAGGTCGGCATACCAGTCATAGAAGCTGAGCGGCACCCCGCCGATCAGCGAGAGAAAGCGCGATCCGGCGGCGTAGGAGACCATCGACATCGCCGGGATCGGCGAGAAGCCGATTACCCGGTCAGGGCCGTACTTGCGCACCGTGTGCACGTGGGCCGCCGCGATCAGCTCGGTCACCTCGTCCCAGCTGCTGCGCATGAAGCCGCCCTTGCCGCGGCGCGACTTGTAGGCGCGGGCCTTTTCCGGGTCCTCGACGATCGAGGCCCAGGCCTCGACCGGATCGCCGAGCCGCTGCCTGGCCTCGCGGTACATGGCCAGAAGCTCGCCCCGGATGTAGGGGAACTTCGGCCTGAGCGGCGAGTAGACGTACCAGGAAAACGAGGCGCCACGGGGGCAGCCGCGGGGCTCGTAATCCGGGGTCTCGGGGCCGTTGCTGGGATAGTCGGTCTGCTGGGTCTCCCAGGTGACCAGCCCGTCCTTGACGTGGATCTTCCACGAGCACGACCCGGTGCAGTTGACCCCGTGGGTCGAGCGCACCACCTTGTCGTGCTGCCAGCGGTCGCTGTAGGCCTGCTCCCACTCGCGCGAGCGGGGCGAGATCTCGTTCCAGCCGTCCGCGGACTTGTCCGGGCTGAGGAAGTACCGGCTCGCCGAGAAGGGTGAACCGCTGTCAGCCACGGGTTCCCCGGGTGGCTTCGGAGTGAATTCCTGTTAGGAGGCGAATTGGTTTCATCACGGACCCTTCGGACGATGAATTGACGAAGCAGCAGCAATATACACACTGCGACTGTGGTTAAACATGCCTCCCGGAACCCCTAAATCCGACCTCTGATGGGGCAATTCACCGTTTCGGCTCCGTGCGGGCGAACGGGTCCCTCCGTCCCTCGTTTACTCCCGCGGGGCCAGCCAGCGCTGGATCGCCAGGGTCAACGAACCGGAGGCGACCAGCAGGACCAGGTTGATCGCCAGGACCTCCAGCGCCCCGGTCGCCCGGGAGGTCTCGCCGAGGCCCATCGCCACCCCGAAAAAGGCTGAAGCCGGGACCGTGGTCACCGATATCGCCACCCCGACCGTGGCCGCGGCCCGCGTCTCGAACGAGAGGATCGCCGCCACACCGGCCGCCAGGGCGACCATGATCGTTGTGTAGCTGACCTGGGCCAGGCCGCGCAGACCGCTCAGGTAATCGTTTGCACTGTCATCGAGGATGCTGACCCCTTCCAGGCCGAAAGCAATCGCTGCGGCGACGATCATCACCAGGAACATGCCGAAGACCAGGGTGCCGAATGCCCGCCCGGCCAGGCCGAGCCGCTTGCCGACCACACCGACACAGGTAGCGCAAACCGGCAGAAGGTCGGGGCTGACCGCCATCGCCCCGATGACCAGGATCGAGTTGCTGGTGATCACCCCGAGCGCGGCGATCCAGCCGGCGACCATCATCAGGATCACGTAGCGGGCGATCGGCCTCGAATTGGCCCGGGCCTCGCCCATCACCTCGGCCCAGGAAAATCCTTCCTCGGCGTGCATCAGGGTGGCCGGTCCGAAGCGTGGCGCGATCACGTCCTGGCGCACGATCACGTAATCGTCGCGATCGATCCCGGTCCCGGCAAGCAGGCTGAGCACCTTGTCGGCGGCGGCCGGGGAGAGGTCGGCCGAGACCACCCAGCCCGCCTGGCAGGCGTCTTCCATGCTGGTGACCCGGTGGACTCCCTTCATCGGGTTGAGCTGGCGAACCAGATCGTCGCGCTCGAGGTCATCGCCCGCGTTGGCCCGCAGCCTCAGCAAGCCGACGGCTCCCCCGGCACTCCGTCCACCCGCGCCTGATCACGATCGCCGTCCACCAAGGCAAGGCTACGGCCGGTACCGGCGGTCGATTCCGCCTGCACCCACGGGCAGCCCGCGCCCCTTAGGATCAGAGGTGATGCACAACTCCGACCCCGAGCACACGCCCCGGCACGAGCACACTGTCGAAGAGCTGGTCGAGCGGGCCAAGGGCTACCCGTTCGCCCGGCCCGCGGGCTCGTTCGTCTTCACCAACGGCCGCACCTACCCGGTGCCCCACCCGGCCGGGCCCTGGTCGCCCGGGCTGGAGCTGGCCGACGGCGACCGGACGATCACCTTCGCCGAGCTCTGCGAACGGGTCGGCGCCGGCTCGGCCGACGCGGCCGCTTACGCCTGCGACGAGCGCACCCCGGTCTTCGGCTACAGCTCGAACGCCAGCCCTGACGCGCTCGCCCACAAGTTCGCGATCCTGCCGCACGCGGTGATCCCGTCGATCCGCTGCCGGATCCAGGACTGGGACGCGGTCTACTCCTGCCACTTCTCCAGGGGTTACATCCCGGCCACACTCAACCCCTCCCCCGGAACCGAACTCCACGGAACGATGACCTGGCTGACCGACGAGGAGCTCGAACTGATGAACGACTCGGAGAACCTCGGCACCAACTACGAGTTCCGGCCCATGAAAGGCGCGACCGCCTGCTTCGAAACCGGCGAACCGCTCTCGAGCCCCCTGGCCTACTTCACCCTCCACGGAGCGCTGCGGATCAACGACCATCCGGTGGCGGTGGCCGGCACCGCCGCCGAAAAGCGTCGCTACGGAGAACTGACCGAACCCGAAATACTCGAGCTGGCCCGGGCCGAGATCGCCCCCGAGCAGACGCTCGAGCAGATGATCGCCTCGGCGATCGAGTCGTTCGATACACAGCGGGCCCTCACCGCGAAGCTGAAGGACTGCCACTTCACCACGCCGGGCGGGGTGCCGGATCCATAGACGCACCGGGGCCGCCCTTTCGCTGACTTCCGGCCGATTGACCGGGACCGCGCTCAGCAGAACAGGCCCATGAAAGCGACCGCGCGGATCACCGGCCGTGACCTAGACTTGGCCCGAAATGGACCCGGAGCAGGCCACAGGAAGTGAACTCGCGGCGCTGATCGAGCGGGCCAAGCGCTACCCGTTCAGTCAGCCGAAGGACTCATACATCTTCACCCACCGGGGTTCGTATCCCCTGACCGCGCCCGGTGGCAACACACCGACCGACCTCCAGTTCACGATCGATTCCGGGCCGGCCTCTTTCACCGGGCTCTGTGCGTCGCTCGGCAACGACCCGGCCTACGCCGAAGCCGAGCGGACCCCGGTTTTCGGCTACGGATCGAACTCCTCACCCGAAGCCCTGGCGCTCAAGTTCGCCGAGGAGAAAGGGGTGGCGATTCCGGTGATCCACTGCGAAATTCCCGACTACGACGTGGTCTACGCCGGCTACGTCTCCCGCGGCTACATCCCGGGCATGATCCACCCCTCGCCCGGTGCCACCCTGGCCGGCTACTTCACCTGCCTGACCGCCGCGGAGCTGAAGATCATGGACCAGTCCGAGCGGCTCGGAGTCAGCTACAGCCTCGCCCCCCTGACCGGAGCGACCGGCCGCCTCGAAAACGGCGAGACGGTCGAGGATCCGCTGGCCTTTATCGGCCTCCAGGGTCACCTGAAAAAGGACGGCAGCCCGATCGCGGTCGAAGGCACCGCCGCCACCGGCCGGACCTTCCCCGCATGGCCCGAAATCAGGATGCTCGAAACCGTGCGCTCACTGGTCGCCCCCGACCTCAAGCTCGACCGGTTCAGCTCAACCGCGATGACCGACGTCGACCGCAGGGCGGTCTTCACCGCGCGGCTGCAGGAGACGGAGCTCGGGCCGGGCTGAGTTTCCGGATTGCTGACCCCGGCCGCACCCCACAACAGTGCCCAGGCTCAATCGATCGCGAACCAGGTCCTGACTTCGGCCTCGTGGTCGATGTATGGCTCGCCTGAGACGTCGACCACCACCTTGTCGAGTTTGCCGCCGGTAAACGGGTAAGGAGCCTCGTAGGCCGGAGTGACCGCCGAGGAGCTGTCACGGCCGGCACAGATGCCATCGCCGGTCAGGCAGAAGGCACCGGGCTGGGTGATGATCTTTCCGGAGCCGATCTCCTCGTCGTCGCAATAGAGGGTGAGCGTTCCTTCGGCCCCCGGCATGCTTTCGTCCTTGCTCGGTCCCTCGATCGTGAACTCGGCCGCGTAAACATGGTCGCCGGGCGTGACCCCGGCGTCGGCGGTCACGTCCTGCATGGTGGAACCGACCCAGTTGTAGCTGTAGCGCAGGTGGCCGTCCTTTATGTAGAGGCTGTGACCGCCGGGAATGCCGCCGGCGGCCCAGAGCACACCTTCGGCCCCGTCCGAATCGACGCTCACCCCCGCGGCGATCTTGAAGGAGCGTCCGATGGTCCGTGGACCGGCCGTTTCGGGCACGTCCGCGGCGCCCGGGTAGAACTCGTACCGGTCCCGCGGCGGCGCCGGGGTGGGCCGCTCGGCCAGCACCTGCTCGATCGCCGAGCGGTCATCCAGCGGCAGGCCGTTGTAGCTGCCGGCCTCGTAGAACCAGAGGTTCTTCATCTTCTCCAGGCGCTCCGGGTCCTGATCGGCGAGGTCGTTGAT
>JAENXK010000223.1 GCA_016649615.1 Thermoleophilia bacterium | reverse complement strand
CCGGACCACGTGTTCGTCTTCGAGTTCGGCCACTCCGTAGGAGCTGGGGTCATCGACCGGGGTCAACAGAATGATCGCCTCGGGAGATTCGGTCCTGAACGACTCGACCAGCCCGGTGAGTCCGTCGCGCAGGAGGTTGTCACCGAGGTACATGACGAATGCAGAGCCGTCGAGGAAATCCTCGGCGGTCAGTACGGCGTGGGCCAGACCGGCAGGCTCCGCCTGCTCTATGTAAGTGATCTCGGCGCCGAACTTCGAGCCGTCGCCGACCGCTTCCCGGATCTCGTCGCCGGTCACCGGCGCGATGATGATGCCGATCTCGGTGACTCCGGCACCGACCAGGGCTTCAATCCCGTAGAAGAGGACCGGCTTGTTGGCAACCGGAACCAGCTGCTTGGCCGAGGTGTGGGTAATCGGCCGGAGTCTCGTGCCCTCGCCCCCGGAGAGAATCAGTCCTTTCAGTGGTTCCATTCGATGCAGGGTATAGACATATGATGCCGCGGGACACCCTGTAGAACCTCTGTGGCGGGGTGCCTCGCCACGGTCGCATCGGGGTCTTTCAGCGCCTGATGATCCCCACCGCCTACATACCGACCTTCAACGGCCGCGAGCGCCTCCGGCAAACGCTGCTCAGCATTCAGGGCCAGACCAGGGAGTGCCAAGTGGTGGTCGTCGACAACGCCTCCGACGACGGCACTCCGGACATGGTCAGGGCGGAATTCCCTGATTGCCTCCTGCACGAGTTGAAAAGCAACCGGGGCTTCGGAACGGCCCTGAACGAAGCGATATCGGCCAGCGGAGAAGGGCCGGTCCTGATCCTCAACAACGACGTGGTGCTGGAGCCCGATTTCGTCGAGCAGGCGATGGCGGTGTTCGAACGCGGCGCGCCGGTGGTCTGCGGGGTGCTGGTCCAGTCGACCGCTCCCGGCTTGATCGACTCGGCCGGGGTGGTCGCGGACCGCCGCACGCTGATGGCATTCGACTATCTCGAAGGCCGTCCGGTCGAAGACATCTCCGGAGCGAAGACCCCGCTGGGCGCGACCGGCGGCGCGGCGCTCTATGACCGCGGTGCCTTCAACGCGGTCGGCGGCTTCGATCCCGAGATCTTCGCCTACTACGAGGACCTCGACCTGGCCCTTCGCATGAGGTCGGCCGGATACGCCCCGGTACTCGCCCCACTCGCGCGGGCGACCCACCTGAGGTCTTCGACTCTTGGCGGCCGTTCTGCGGCCAAGTACGCACTCACCGGCTGGAGTCGCGGATACCTGATCCGACGGTACGGGGTACTGAACTCACTGGGCGGACTGATCCGGACCGTGATCGCCGAGATCGTGATTTGTGTGGGTCAACTGGTGATCGACCGGACCGCGAACGGAATCAGGGGCCGGATCCGCGGCTGGAATGCCGCGAAGGGGCTTCCGCAGAAGCCGCTTCCGGCAACCGGCCTGACCGACTTCTCGTTCCGGGCCGCAATCCGGGCCCGGGTCCGGCGCTACCTCTGACCGACCGGGCGCTACGTCCGGGGCGCTACCTCTGACCGACCCGGAGTTTCAGGGCAACTCGGTCAGGGCCGACCGGATCGCCACCGCCCACGGGCGCTCGGCAGCGACCAGCTCGGCGTGGCGATCACGCGAATTCCAGGCCAGCCCGACCCGCCTTTCGGGATCGCTCCCGACCTCCTCGAGCAGCTGCGCCAGCCGGTCGGCATCGCCCGGCTCGAAGTACAGCCCGGCATCCCCGGCGGTCTCCCGGTGTGGCGGGATGTCGCTCACCAGCGCCGGCAGCCCGGCGGCGAGGCCTTCGGTGACCGAAAGCCCGTAACCCTCATAGGTGGACGGGCAGAGCGTGGCGGCCACTTCACCCTGCAGCTCGCCCAGCCGCTCGTCGGACACCCAGCCGAGCAGCTCGAAGCGGTCCTCGACCCCGGCTTCGCGGCAATGCCGGCGAACCGCCTCCCCGTAGTCGGGGTCGCCTTCTGTGTCGCCGACGCAGATCACCCGGATCGGCTCGGCGCCGGGCCGCCGATCCGCCCCGGTACGCGAAAGAGCGGTGATCGCGGTATCGATCCCCTTGTACTT
>JAENXK010000214.1 GCA_016649615.1 Thermoleophilia bacterium | reverse complement strand
TTCGCCGTAACCGTTGATCGTCCCCTGGACGAGACGGGCCCCTTCACGCACCGCCGCCAGCGAATTTGCGACGCCGCATTCGGCATCATTGTGGGCATGGATGCCGAGTTCCACGGCCCCCCCGAATTCTTCGCGGACCTCACTGACCGCCTCGCTCACCTGGTCGGGCAGACTCGACCCGTTGGTATCGCAAAGGCTGAGATTGACCGCCCCGGCGTCGACCGCGGAGTGCAGACACTCGAGCGAATAGTCCTGGTCGGCGCGCCAGGCGTCGAAGAAGTGTTCGGCATCGTAGATGACCCGTTTGCCCTCGCCGGTCAGGTAGGCGATCGAGTCGGCGATCATCGCCAGGTTCTCTTCCGGTGAGACCCTGGTCACCTTCTCCAGGTGGAGCGACCAGGTCTTTCCGACCAGTGTGACCACCGGGGCGAAGGTCGCGGCCAGGATCCGCAGGGCCTCATCCCGATCGGCCTCCACCCCACGCCGCCGAGTCATGCCGAAGGCGCAGATCTCGGCCTGGCCGAGAGTCTCCCCGGCCAGCAGTTCGAACAGTTCTGCCTCTTTAGGGTTGGACGCAGGAAAGCCGGCTTCGATCAGATGTATGCCGAGTCGGTCCAGCGCGTGCACCACCCGCACCTTCTCGGCAGCGGAAAGCGACATGCCCTGGCCCTGCATGCCGTCCCTCAAGGTTGTGTCGTAAAGCTTCACCTGTTCCATCATGCGATCCTTTCAAGAGATCAACTGCCGCTTCCGGAAGGGAGGCGGCTGAGCCGGACGTGGCCAGAGCCACGCTGCCGCGAGCTGTCAGCCCGCAGCACCCGTAATTCGGGCGAGGCGCTCGATCTCCTGAGTGAAGTGAAGCATCAGCCTGAAACTGTACTCGGTTCAACCACGGGGCTCGGCTCACCGACCAGATCCAGCCATTCTGCATATTCCGGTGCGCGACCGTAGATCGCGTCTTCGTACTTGGCCTGGACCAGCCTGGTTACCTCTCCCGGCTCGCCGATCGGGTGATCATCAACTTCGCGTACCGGGACGACCTCGGCCGCGGTGCCGCAGAGAAAGATCTCGTCAGCGGTATAGAGCTCGGATCGGGCCATGTCGCGCTCGATCAGTTCGACACCGCTGTCACGGAGGATCTGAATGACTGATTTCCGGGTTATGCCGTCGAGGATCGCGGCGACCTGCGGTGGCGTGACCACTTTGCCGCCCTTGACCACGAAGACGTTCTCGCCCGATCCCTCGCAGACGAACCCCCGCTCGTCGAGCAGGATCGCCTCTTCGTACCCGGCGTTGGCCGACTCCGTCTTGGCAAGAATCGAATTCAGGTACTGGCCCGATGCCTTGGCGTGGGGAATCGCGCTCGCCGCGGAGATCCTCCGCCAGGAGGAAACCTTGGCCCGGATCCCGTGTTTCTTGCCGTCATCGCCGAGATAGGCGCCCCAGGGCCAGACGGCGATCACGAGTTCGACCGGAGCTGATTTCGCGTAGAGACCCATCTCCCCGTAGCCGCGGAAGGCGAGCGGGCGGATGTAGCAGTCCCTCAGGCCGTTGCGGCGAATCAGCTCGCGGGTCGCCTCACCGATCTCTTCGGCCGAGTACGGCGGATCGAGGAAATACATCCTGGCCGACTCGAGCAACCGGTTCAGGTGCTCCTTGTGGCGGAAGATCGCCGGGCCCTTCTCCCCGTCGTAGCAGCGCACACCCTCGAAGACCCCGGTCCCGTAGTGGAGGCCGTGGCTGAGTACATGCACCTGCGCCTCATCCCAGGGGACGAACTTGCCGCTGTGCCAGATGTATTCGGCCTTTTCCACTAGCGCTCCATTTCGAACTCGGATTGACAGGTGCTACGCCGGGAAAGCCCGGGGCGCCACATAACTTTACCGTCGAGTCGGCCGAACCGTCCAGGATCGGGTTTCAGCGGGCCAGTTCGGTCAGGACCGCATCGGTCAACTCGTCGGTGCCGGCCTCGATCTCTCCGTCTGCCCCGGTTGCGAGATCCGGCGTGCGGAGCCCGGACTCGAGTACCGCGTCCACAGCCGCTTCGAGGCGGTCAGCAGCCTCGCCGTCTTCCAGCCCGTACCTGAGCATCATCGCTGCCGAAAGCATCGTCGCCAGCGGGTTCGCGATGCCCTCACCGGCGATATCCGGAGCCGATCCGTGTACCGGTTCGAACAGCCCGGGGGTCCCCTCCGCACCGATGCTGGCTGAGGGCAGCATCCCCAGGGACCCGGTCAGCATCGCTGCTTCGTCGCTCAGGATGTCGCCGAAGAGGTTTTCCGTGACGATCACGTCAAAATCTGTCGGGCGCGAGACCA
>JAENXK010000142.1 GCA_016649615.1 Thermoleophilia bacterium | reverse complement strand
TGTTGCGACGACTCCTTGAACCCAAGTTGCGATCCCTGGTCGGAGTGATGGATGAGACCGGGATCTGGTCTTCGCCGGCTGATCGCCATCTCCAGGGCATCGGTCACCAGCTCCGCTCTCATGTGATCGGCCATCGACCAGCCGACGATCCTTCGTGAGTAGAGGTCCTGCACCGCGGCCAGGTAGACCCAGCCCTGCCACGACTTCAGGTAGGTGATGTCGGCGACCCACTTGGTGTTCGGCGAAGTCACGGTGAAATCCCGGAGCAGGAGGTCGTCGGCGACCCTGACCCCGGACCCGATTCCAGTTGGTTCCGCTCTGAGGGATTTCGCGTAGGCTCTGGATACCAGAGCTTGGGTCCGTTGACCTGAGGAAGGAGGAGTCTTGAAGCGAATCGCAGGTGTGCGCAGAGGATTGGCCTTCGCGAATGTCATGTCGGTAATTGCCGTCTTCATAGCCTTGGGTGGCGCTAGCTACGCGGCGGTGAACTTGCCCAAGAATTCAGTCGGGACCAAGCAGCTGAAGGGCAAGTCCGTTGGCAAGAAGCAGTTGAAGGGCAACTCCGTCAACTCAAACAAAGTGAAGAACTTCTCGCTTCAGGCAAACGACTTCAAGAAGGGGCAAATTCCGTCCGGCCCCACGGGGCCCGTAGGTCTGCCGGGTGAAGATGGTCAGATGGGTGCCACCGGGGCGACGGGATTCACGGGAGTCACGGGGCCTCAGGGCGACAAGGGAAACCCGGGGGCCACCAACGTGAGCGCGCGCTACGGCCCCGGCTCGGCCCTCGTCGGCGCCAGTCAGCAGACGAGCGACACAGCGTCGTGCAACCCGGGTGAGGTGGCCACCGGTGGTGGATATTTCTTGACCGGAAATGCTACCCACTCGCGCGTGTACAACAACTTGGCGGAGGGTGCCGCCGAGGCACCAACGCAGTGGATGGTAAGCGTGTACAACGACAGCGACGCGACGGCTTCCGTTGGGGTGACTGCGCGGGTCAACTGCTCCGCCCCGTGACCGGGTGCGAGACCACCGTCCGTCCCCGACGGGGTCTCCGGCTACCAAATTGACTTCGACCGGGATGTGTCAGATTGCGCCATCATGGGGTCGGTGCGAGATTCAGCGAGCCCCGTGGACATATTTACGAGGCTTTACTCCGGTCCGTCTGTAATCGCAACGATCAGGAACAACGCGTACGAGGTTGCAACGGCGGATTTCACGGTCGCGGCGTTTTGCCCTCCTAGCTAGCACTAGGCGCACCTAGCTTTCAGGCACCTCGAGGTCATCTGTCAAGTGGCGCGCCAGGGTTCACTTGTCGGGTTCGGGTGCGTCAGCGTCTAGCGGCGACCGATTCTGACTTCGCCGAAGCCATCTCAATCTGGACGTCCGAGCCAGCGCGAGCTTCGTGGTGCGGAATCTCCGCACCAGCCAGCAGCTCGCCGCGAACCGCCGCCACCGTCTTATCGCTGTCGCCGAAACCGATATGCGGGTCCGGTACCGGGCCCCCGTAGCGGCGCTGGACGGCGAACAAGTAGCCTTCAGCCAGACCATCGCCATACCCGGAGCAAACCCCGCCATGTGCGGGGTTTCTTCGTGCAGCAGATAACCGCAAGCCGTTGACCGATGGCCACTTGAAGGCGGTGGCCGACCAGTACCGGCCCGCGGCGATGGTCGCCTCATCCTTTCCGTTTCGAGTCCGACGATCTAGCCGGCCGACTGCGGGAAATGGTCAGCTGGAAGCGAATCCCAAAAAGCGGGAAGCGGTCTCCCTGACGAACATAGCGGGGGCCCGCTTCGTTTCTCAGGGGGACGCTCGGATTCTGGAGGGGGTGGCTGTCTGAATCCGGAATCCCGAGTCCGAAGAATCGCAGAAGCTGGCCCTACTTTTTGGCTTTCTTCTTCTTGACCTTGATCTTCTTCTTGACCTTCTTGCCACCGGCATTTTTCGAAGTCACCTTGAACTTGAGTTTCACCTTGCCGGTTTTCTTCGGCTTGAGCTTGACCTTGACCGTCCTGGTCTTGTCGGCAGATATCTTTCCGACCGATGTGTTGAGGCTGACGCCCCTGCCGCTGACCTTGAGCCTGACCCCGGTGGCCTTCGCGTCGCCGGAGTTCTTGATCTTGACCTTGTAGGTGGCCTTCTTGCCCTTCTTGACCTTGCCGGGACCGCTCACCTTGACCTTGCTGATCCTGGCGGCCAGCTTGACGCAGTCAGGCTCGTTGCCGCTGAATCCGGAGGGGCAGGGGATGGGCTCACAGTTCGGCGGGATGCCGGCTGTGTACTCGGGGCAGGGGACGGGCTCACAGTTCGGCGGGATGCCGGTTGTGTACTCGGGGCAGGTCGGAGGCTCCTCTCCGATTCCGGTCAACGGAACGGTCAGTGGTGAGAGGCCGCCGTTGTAGCTGATCTCAAGGGTGGCGGTCCTGGATCCAGAACCAGCCGGTCCGAAGCTAATCCCCACCTCGCAGTTTCCTGAAGATGGCACGCTCTTGCCACTGCATTCGTCGGTGCTCACGATGAAGTCGTCCGCGTTGGTGCCGGTGGTGAGGATCTGGTCTACGAGCAGCGGGTAGCCGACCGGCGAGTTGCTGACCGTCACCGTCTGGGCAGAGCTGAGGGTGCCGGGGGTCTGGGTGGAGAAGCCGAGGCTGGTCGGGGCGGCGAGCGGGTCCGGGCTGCCGTCGCCGAGCAGGACCGAGACGGTGCTGGAGCCGTAGTTGGCTACGGCCAGGTCGGGCTTGTCGTCACCGTTGAAGTCGTCGCTGGTCACCGAGACGGGGTAGAAGCCGGTGGTGAAGTCGGTCTTGGCCGCGAAGCTGCCGCTGCCGGTGCCGAGCAGGACCGAGACGGTGTCGGGAGGGCCGTTGGTTACGGCCAGGTCGGCTTTGCTGTCGCCGTTGAAGTCGTCGCTGGTCACCGATTCGGGGAGTTGGCCGGCGGGGAAGTCGGTTTTGTCTGCGAAGCCTCCGCTGCCGTCGCCGAGCAGGATCGAGACGGTTTCGGAGGCTAAGTTGGCTGTCGCCAAATCGGGCTTGCCGTCGCCGTTGAAGTCGTCGCTGGTCACCGAAGAGGGCTGCGAGCCGGTGGCGAAGTCGGTTTTGGCCCCGAAGCCTCCGTTGCCCTCGCCGAGCAGGACCGAGACGGTGTTGGAACTGTTGTTGGCTACCGCCAGGTCGGGCTTGTCGTCGCCGTTGAAGTCGTCGCTGGTCACCGAGAAGGGGGTCGTGCCGGTGGCGAAGTCGGTTTTGGCCCCGAAGCCTCCGTTGCCGTCGCCGAGCAGGACCGAGACGGTGTTGGAACTGTTGTTGGCTACCGCCAGGTCGGCTTTGCTGTCGCCGTTGAAGTCATCGCTGGTCACCGAGTAGGGGTTCGTGCCGGTGGTGAAGCCGGTCATGGCAGCGAAGCCTCCGCTGCCGTCGCCGAGCAGGACCGAGACGGAGTCGGAGTTCTGGTTGGCTACCGCCAAGTCGGGCTTGCCGTCACCGTTGAAATCGTCGCTGGTCACCGATTTGGGGTTCGTGCCGGTGGTGAAGTCGGTTTTTGACCCGAACAGAGACGCTGCCGAGGCGCCCTGGGCAGCAATCGTGATCGCCACCAGCGCGGCGATCAGGCAGGCGCCGAACAAGGCCAAGTGCCTGAAGTGAAGCTGGGTACGCGAAGGCGCCGATGCCGTGGGCCCGGCAGTGGCTTCAGCTCTGCTGAAGGTTGAGAGAAACTCGTCCGCGATCAAGAGGGACCCTCCCTGAGCATCTGTGTTTCGAAATTTCCGTCGTCCTGCGGTCACTGAGCTTCCCCCTGGCGTTGGACCGAGTCCTCGGTCGGTTTCCTTACCGAACCCCAATTCGCCAGGCAGACGGGACATCAGGCTCACCGAATTAGGTAAACCTAACCGTAGCACGCCCAGGTCCGAGTGTCCAAGCTTCGCTGGGGCTGGAAGTCTGGCAATGAAGCGCCGGCCCGAGGTAGAGCGATTCGGTTGAGGCGCCGCAGCGAATTATCGTCGTTGGATCAGGCCGTGGGCGTCCGGTCTCGGCGGAAGATTGGACCCCGGTTGGACCCCAGGCACGAATCGACCCCAGTGTGCGGCCGACCGTCTCCGCATGGCTGCTGGTGAAACTGGAGGGTGAGCGACGGGGATCGAACCCGCGACAGCGTAGGCGCTGCCCCTGATCGTGGTCGCGATCAGGCCACCTCACCTCGGCGGGGTGATCCGAATCACGTCCCAAGGGCGGACTATGGACCGAAATCTCGCACCAGAGACCTGAGCGCCGCCGCGTGCGTCACGCATGCGTCGAACTACCGACTTTCGGGGTAACTAAGCGCAACCGTCAGAACCAAGAACCGCTTAGGAAAGCCAAACAACCTCTATTCACCCCCATCATAATCCGCGTGTCGCAGGTTCGAGTCCTGCTCCCGGCACTCTTCGAAAGCCCTGCTGATGCGGGGTTTTTTGCTGTCTGAGGGCTGCCTGTGCTGGGCTGAAATCAGGGGGGTGCGAACGAAAGTGTCCACGGGAGG
>JAENXK010000234.1 GCA_016649615.1 Thermoleophilia bacterium | reverse complement strand
TCCTGGAGGGCATTGTGCCGGGGAGCGCGCTCAAATACGGAGCGCGCGATCGACCGAATGGGAGGTCGCCAAAGGCTAGCGGGCGGCCGGTTCCGGAACGGCGCCGGATACCGTTTTCGACTGACCGGGAAGGAATGACCCGATACGCGAATCTGCAACATCTGGTCCGGATGAAGCGCCTCTTCACGATCTGCATCGCCTTTGCACTGGTGGCCCTGATGGCCGTCGCGGGCCTGCTCGGCAGCGGCTCGGGAATGCTTATGGTCGCCCCGTTTCTGGCTCTGCTGCTGCCGCTTCCGGCAGGCCTCTACCCCGGTTAACGGGTGCTGGACAGCCTCATCACCCTGCTCGAGTCACCCCGCAAGCGTTACAGAGGTGTCAGCAGGCCCCGCTTCGCGGCCACCTCATGGCACGGCCGGAGCGTCTGTATCGCCGGACCGATCGGTTCACGCGGTCCGCCCCACACTTTCGCCTGATTCACAAGGCCGCCCGGACCGATCGTCCGGGCAACCGCAGCGAAAGGAACCTGAGCAGTGGCAACCGATCAAGATCGGAGCCGGCCGCTGAAGGGGACAGCCGGGTTGCGGCTGGCGGGCACGATCGTCGCGCTGAGCGCGGCACTTCTGTTCGGTGGTTGCGGCTCGGGCGATTCCCCGGAGGCGTCTGATCCACCCAATGAAATAGCAGGGATGACCCGCAACCCGCCACTGGTGGTGGGATCGGCCTCCCTCCCGAACGTGAATCCCGGCCGGAAGAACCGGGGCACTCACTTTCGGGCGGACAAGGATGGCCTGATGCTGGTCTTTTTCGGCTATACGTTCTGTCCGGATGTCTGCCCCACCACCCTGGCCGATCTGAGGCTGGCCCTGGCGGAGCTGGCCCCGTCCGAGCGCAGACAGGTTGAACTGGCGATGGTGACGGTGGACCCGAAGCGGGACTCCGCCAGGGTGCTCAACCGGTACGTCGGCCATTTCTCTCCCAGGGATTCTTTCGCTGCCTTCCGTACCGGTAACCCGGACCGTCTGGCCCGAATCGAAGATCAGTTCAAAGCCGCCCACGAGCTGGGTAAACCGAAGGCCGATGGCAGCTATGACGTTGCCCACAGGGCTCAGATCTACGCGGTTGACGACCGCGGTGTCGTCCGGGTCGAATGGCCCTTCGGCGCCGGGTTCGAAGCGATTGCCGCCGACATCGAAAACCTGCTGGGCCAGCAGCCCCGCCCTTCGGTTTCAGGCAACGACAACTAACCGGAGACGACAGGAGAAAACAGTGAAGTAGATCATTTCCATATCCGTATTGCTGGTCGCTTTCGGCGGCCTGCTGCCTGCCTGCGGCAGCGATTCAGGCGACGATCAGGTCAAGGTGAGCGACGTCTGGGGCGGGACGACACCGGCGGGCCAGACGACCGGAGCGATCTACGCCACCCTCGAAAGCTCCAGCGACAACAAGCTGACCGGGGCAAGCGTCCCGGGCGACTTCGCGAGCAAGACCGAACTCCACGAGACCGGCGAGGCTGAAGGCGCCGACATGTCCGGTGAATCCGACATGTCCGGTGAATCCGACATGTCCGGTGAATCCGACATGTCAGGTGACTCCGATATGTCAGGTGAGTCGACGGGCACCACGGACAAGGATGGCATGGACGACAAGGGCCACACGGAGGACAAGGCCGGCATG
>JAENXK010000146.1 GCA_016649615.1 Thermoleophilia bacterium | reverse complement strand
CGATCGGGTTGTCGTAGACGTCACACTCGGCAAATGAGGTCGTGGTCTCGACCTTGATTTTCTCGCCGTCGTCGGCCAGGATGTTTCCGAAGTCACAGGTCAGCAGGTTGCTTGGATCGACCGAGCAGCTTCCGTTGTCCGGCTGCTGGCTGACCGTCCAGGGGGTGGCCCCGGGGGCGGGCAGCTGGTCGCTGAGGGTGGCGTTGAACGCCGTGATGTTGCCGACGTTGTCGACGTCGATCGTGAACTCGGCCTTATCGCCGGCGTTGATCGTCTGGTTCTCCGGTGCCTTTCTGACATTGAGCCTGGTCTCCTGCGAGTTGGTGTAGGTGCAGTAGACCTCGTCGCCACGGCTGACCGGCAGGCTGAAGTTCAGGCCGCTCTGCACGCCGCCCGGGAAGGGCGTTCCGTCGTAGGAGCCGGAGCGGCAGTCGACGTCGGTCAGGTCGAAGGTTCCGGCAGCCAGCGGCTGGCCGGTGGCGTCCTCGTTGACGTTCACCAAGGTCGGCGTGGTCGGCAGCGCCTGGAAGAAGGCTCCGGTTTCGACGACTCCGCCGTTGTCGTGGGTCGAGTTGTCGTCGTCGAGGTAGGTCGGGGTCTGTCCGGGCCGGGGGTCGGTCGCGGTGTAGGACCAGTCGGGCTGGTTGGTCGGGTCGGTGCTCAGGTGCTTGCGCACGAAGACCCGGGCGCCGCACTCGGTCGCGGCGAGCTCGGCCAGGAACGAGTTGAGCTGGGTGATCGTCGGGGTCGCGTAGTCGCCCTCGACGCCTTCGACCGGTCCGGAAACGACCTTGAGGTTGGCCGCGGTCGGGGCCGAGCCGGCCTCGTTGTCGACGCCGATGGCCAGCATTTTCAGCTTGTTGGTCCCGCGTCCGGACTCACTCTTGACCTTGTTGGCCGATGCCATGCCCGAAGTTAGCTCGATCAGCTGCTCGTTTGTGTCGGTCACATCGTCGATTGTCGGGTTGCCGTCGGTGATGAAGACGACCTGGTCGGGGTTGGCCGTCTGGCCGGTAATCGCGTCGGGGGTGAAACCCTTGGCCTGTGAGGCGGCGTTGAGCGCTCCGTCCCAGTTGGTGGAGGTACCGGTGCTGTTGTAAATATTGTCAATCGTTCCGTTCAGAGTCAAGGCATTGGTAGTTGTCAGTTCCAGCGGCGAATGGGAAAGGGGCGATACGCCGCCGGTGTACGAGTCGACATCGCTGGCGAAGCTGATGATCCCGATCTGGGTCGGCGTGCCGGTGAGGTTGTCGACGAACGCCTTGGCGGCGGCTCTGTAGGACGCTTCGTAAGGGGTGATCGAGGCCGAGCGGTCGAGCACCAGCAGGATGTTGATTCCGCAGACTGCCGGCGCTGTCCCGTTGTCGCGCACGTTCAGGAACGGCGAGCCGTTGTTTCGGGCTTCTCCGATGGGGCCGTTCCCGGTGTTGTTCGGGGTCCAGAAGTTGGGATCTAATTCGAGGTTGTTTGTATGGGGGTAGGCGAAAGTGGTCTGGCCGTCAACGACGGTTACGCGTGCCACGTAGGGCTGGGGATTGTTGTAGCTCAGTGTCTGGACCGGGCCGAAGTTGGTGAACTCGGTACCGGCGGTCTTCTCCCGCACGAAGTAGGTGTCGGCCGACAGGCTCTCGGTCGCCTGGCCGTTGGCGTCGGTTACGGCCGAGAAGTCGGTCCATCCGGTCTGCGGCAGCGTGTTGTCGGTGGTGTACTCGAACAGCGCCCCGTCAACAGCGTCGGCGTAGCTGGGGTCCCCCTGGGCATTGTTCGTCGCCGTCCTGTCTCCACCCTTGGTCACAACGAGATCGCCCGTGGCGCTGGCCGAGGCGGCGGTGGCGGCGCCGAGGGTCATGATCAGGGCGAGGGCGAGCAGGAAGCTGCGGATCGAGCGGAGGGTGGGAAGGCGAAAATGGCGCACCGGTCCCTTTGAGGCCTTGTTGGCATCCGCGGGGGTCGCGTTCGAAACGGCCTTGGTGGCGGTGCAGTCAAATTCACTGCTGCCGTCAGACAGAAACGCATCCTTACATGACTCAGTGCCCATTCGCAGCCCCTTTTTCGCTGTATCCATAAAGAATTTGATGACCGGAATTGCCAACCGGTGGACATGTTTTGCGGCACGGAAATCCCAGAAGCCCCTGCCGCGTCAGCGAGGCTATCGCATATTGCGAGACCATGGCGTGCGAAACTCTCCCCCGTCTTTGACAAACGCCCGGGTACCGCATTCATCGATCGAGTGGAACTGAGCCGGACAATACCCAGCCGCTGACCTTACCGCCGGATCTTGACCGCGGTACCCATCATCGCCTTGGCCATATAGGCGATCCGGGAATTGTTCATTCGAACACAGCCGTGAGAGCGGGCCGAGCCGAGGGGGTCACTCAGGCTGGCGCCGGCCCGTCCGTGAAACGCAACCAGACCGGGGCCTCCGTCATACCTTCGCAGCTTGTTCGAGTGGGCGGTCAGGGGTACGGTCCAGGTGCCGACAAAACCACCGGGATCGGACTGCTTGATCCGGTCGTGGAGCGCGAACAGGCCGGTAGGGGTCGGCGTAGACGGGGCTCCGACGACAACCCGGTGCCTGACCACCACCTTCCCCTTCCGGTAGACGCGAAGTTGGCGACGGGAGGTGTCGACCAGAATGAAGCGATTCGTATGCGAAAGCTGGACCCGGTCCCTGGGTATCCAACCCGAGGTGCCGTTTGGCCGGATAGGCAGCCGGATCTTGAGCCAGGTCTGTCCGCGGGCGTAGCGCGAGCCCAGCACCATCAGGCGCTGGCCTGAGCCCGACCACTTGGTCCAGGTACGGGCAAACCAGACGGTCCCGGGCCGCCCGGGCCTGCGCCTGACTGCGGTGCCGATCAGCAACCTGGCGGTGTAGGTGCCGCCCTTGCGTGATGGCGCGGGCACCGATTGAGTTGAAAGGTTGGGGATCTGTATCCCGCGATCGAGCTGTTCAAGGGAGTTCTGGTTGGCGCGCGCCTGAACGGGACCGCCGGGCAGCAGCACGACGGTTGCGACCCCGATAGTGGCGACCGAACGGACGACGCTGCGATACCGCCCACCGACCCTTGACCCCCGGCCGGGATCGACCGATCCCGGCCCGGCGGTCATGTGCGGCCCCACCTCCGGTCACCTACCCGGTGACGGGAACGCGCTTCGGCCGGTTGATGACCTTCGGCTTCTTCACCCGCACCGTCTTGGTCGCCTTCTTGTTGCCGACCGTGACCACGTTCTTCAGCTTCGCGCCGGGATTGGTGTTGTTGTTGACCTTGGCGACGTAGCTGAACGACTTGCCGTTCTTGGAGTACTTCAGCCTCTTCACGTTCCAGCAGAGCTTGCCGTTGTCGAAGTAGGCCTTCTTGCCCTTCTTGATCACGGTCATCTGCGGGGGCAGCTTGTCGCAGACCTTCAGGTTCTTGGCGACCGAGCCCTTCTTGGTGTTCTTGACCGTGATCGTGTACTTGACCTTGTTACCGGGCCGGACGGTCTTCTTGTTGGCCTTCTTCTTCAGCACGATGTCCGGCTTGATCTGGGTGCAGACGACCGTGTCTGAATCACTGGCACCCGAGCCGTTTGTCGGGCTGGCGGTGGCGGTGTTGTCGTAGGTCGTGCACTTTGCGTCGCTGGTCGCTGCCCGGACCGTCACGCTGACCGAGGCATTGGCGGCCAGGTCTCCGAAGTTGCAGGTCAGGGTGTTGCCTGCGATCGCGCAGGGATCCTCGATGTCGAGCCGGTTGGTGATCTCCCAGTCGCCCGCGGTTCCGGAAGGCAGCTCATCGGTCAGGGCGACGTTCTTGGCGACGCCCGGACCGGCGTTGCTGACGTTGATCGTGAACTTGACGTTCTCGCCGGCCTTGATGTTGCCGTTGCCGGTCTTTGTGACCGAGAGGTTCGGCTTCTGGCAGGTCACCTGGCCGTCGTCAGAGTCGTTCGGCGCATTGGTCGAGCTGGCCGTGGCCGTGTTGTTGTAGGTGGTGCAGTTGTCGCCGTCGGTCGGTGCCTTGACCGTGACCGTCTTGCTGGCTCCCGCGGCCAGGTCGCCGAAGTCACAGTTCAGGACTCCACCGGCGATCTCGCAGTCGGGGTTGTCCGGGTCCTCGACCCAGGCACCGGCGGTGCCGCCGGGCAGGGTGTCGCTGACCTGAACGCCCTTGGCGGTGCCGGGTCCGGCGTTATCGACCTGGACCGTGAAGACCACGTCCTCGCCGGCGTTGATGTTCTGGGCATCCGGCGTCTTGGTCACCGAGAGGCCCGGCTTCTGGCAGGTCACCTGACCGTCATCGCT
>JAENXK010000180.1 GCA_016649615.1 Thermoleophilia bacterium | reverse complement strand
TGACAACGATCCCGACCTGACCGCCCTGGTCGGCGGCCAGAGGGTTTCGATCCTCTCGCTCGACCTGTCCGATCTCAAGGCGAAAGCGAAGGGCAAGCGCATCACCCTCAGCAACGTCAGCGCCAGTTTGACCGCTGATGCGGCATCGGCTCTGAACGGGGCATTCGGGGTAAGCGCCTTCACGGAGGGCCTGACTCTCGGTACCGCCACGGTCAACGCGTTCGCCAAGTAGCAGCAACAGACAAACCAGCAAAAACCAACCAAACCAACGATACGACAAGGAAAACAAAACAATGATCAAGAAACTAATTCTGCTCACTCTCTGTCTGCCGGTACTGGCTTTCGGCGCCGCCGCCTGCGGCAGCGACGACGACGACTCATCGAGCGACGGCGCGGCTACGACCTCGGAGTCGACCGACTCCTCGTCGAGCAGTTCCGAGGCCAGCCAGGACATCGTCCAGTTGGCTGCGAGCAACGAGGATCTCTCCACCCTGGTCGACGCCCTCACGGCCGCCGACCTGGTCGAGACCCTCGAGGGTGATGGACCGTTCACGGTCTTTGCCCCGACCAACGAGGCGTTTGATGCGCTGCCTCCGGAGGAGCTCGAACGGCTGCTCAAGCCGGCCAATCAGGATGAGCTGGCGAACATCCTCACCTACCACGTCGTCTCAGGCGATGTAATGGCCAGTGATCTGTCCGACGGGCAGAAGATCGAGACTGTCCAGGGCGACAAGCTCACGGTGAAGATCAACGGCGACAAAGTCATGATCAATGACGCAACTGTCGTTCAGGCCGACGTCGAGGCTTCAAACGGCGTCGTCCACGTGATCGATGCGGTCCTGATTCCGCAGAACTAGGGGATGGGGGTGATGGGAATGTCGACTCTGGCAGCCCCGTCACCCCCTTTCTCGTTCCTTTTCCGGCGAGGCCTGCTTGACTACCTCTCAACTTTGGTCCAATGGAACCGGAAAAAACCCGAAACGCGCTCGGTCGAAGCCGAAACCCGGCTGGTCGAGCGAATGGCTCGCGGCAATGCCGACGCGTTGCGGGAGGTCCACGAGATCTGCGCGCAGCCCGTGTTCGGATACCTCTGCCGCTTTCTCGGTGACAGGGCAACGGCCGAGGACGTACAGCAGCAGGTCTTTATCGAGGCCTGGGAGAAGGCGGACAGGTTCGACGGCGAGCGAGGTTCGTTGATGGCCTGGGTGATGACAATCGCCCGCAGCCGCGCGATCGACCACTCCCGGCGGCGGGTGCCGGAACCCAGAGATCCCCAGAGGCCGGAGGGCCTGGTCGAGTCGAGCTCTGGCGGTCGCGACGAGATTGAAGAGGTGGTCGAGACCTGGCAGTTTGCACAGATTTTGGCCGAGGTCCCGTCCGATGAAGCCGAGGTTCTGAGGTTCCGCTTTCAGGATGAGCTGAGCCAGACCGAGATCTCCGCCAAGACCGGCATTCCACTCGGAACGGTCAAATCGCGCATGGTCAGCGGCATGGAACGGCTACGCGTCGAGATGGGGGCCGAAAGTGAATGACGACCGGCAACAGAGAGTTGTTGATTACCTGATCGGCGAGATGTCTCCCGGTGAAGCGGCAGGATTCGAGCGCGAGATGGAGGCCGACCTCGAGCTCGCCGGGATGGTCGACGAGATGCGGCCGGTCGTGAGCCGGCTCGAGGCGCTCCCGGACGAGGCCTGGGACCAGCCCGCTCCACCCGCGCTGGTGTTGCCGGCCGGTCACCCCGCCGAATCGGCGGCGAAGGCACCTTCAGATCCGGCCGGATTCGCCGAACAGTCGGCCGGGACTCCTGAGACGTCCGAGGCCGGCCACTCGGGCCGCGCCACCCGCAGCCGCAGCTGGTGGCAGGCCGGGTTCACCTGGCCCCGTCTGGCCACAGGTCTGGCGACGGGCTTTGCCCTGCTTGCAGTCGGCTTTTTTGCCGGCACGCTGACTGACGACGGTGGAAGCGGGTCGGGCCTTGATCCTGGCGCCCAGCCGTCCACGACCGTCGCCATGGACTCACTCGGCGAGGCTCCGGCCGGGGCGTCCGGTGAGGTGAGCCTGACCAGTTCGGGCGAAGACCCGGCGACCGTGACCGTGGATGGACTTAAGCCGTCGCCGAATAAGGAGTTCTATGAGGTCTGGCTGCTCGGCGACGAAGGCGAGCTGATATCGCTCGGATCGTTCCGGGTCGGAGCCGACGGAGAATCGCGGATAGAAGTTCCGCTGCCGGTCAACCCGGAAAAGTACAAGTACTTCGATGTTTCGATCCAGCCGGAGAACGGCAGTCCCGACCACTCCGGCCGGTCGGTTCTCCGCGGCCCGACCAGCAAGGCCTGAGCCGGAGTGCAGGATTCCGCAGCACCTGACTTTCTGGTGCTCGGTGGGGGCGGGGTGCTGGGCGACGCCTGGATGTGCGCGCTCCTGGCCGGGCTTGAGGAGTCCGGTCGGCTCGAACCGGCAAAGTCAGGGCGCTTCGTAGGGACCTCTGCCGGCTCGATCGTGGCAACACGTCTCGCAGCCGGGGTCGATCTGCCCGCCTACGTGCGGCACCGACTCAGTCGGAACGGAACCAGTAGGCAGGGCAACGAGGGGAGCGCGCCGGCACCGGTCGCGGAAGCTGCGGAGCGGGGTGCGTCCGGAGATTCGCCGGACCCGGCGGATGGCTCCCCTCCGGCGGCCGGACTGGAAGCCGCGATTCCGGTGGCGAGCCGGCTGGGCGCCGCGGCACTGCCGCTCGACGGCCTGGCCGGCCGCTGGGTTCGAAGGACGATTCTGCGGAGGATTCCGGAGGGCGAAGAGGAGCTCGGACGGCTCGGCACAACGATGGAACGGATCGCCCCCGAATGGGACCCCCGCCTGAAGATAGTCGGAGTGGAATCGACTACCGGTGAACGGGTCGTGTTCAGCAGCGAATACGACCACGGGCTCCGCGTGAGCGAGGCGGTACGGGCGTCCTGTGCGATCCCGGGGGTGTTCAGGGCGGTGGAAGGAAACCGGGGTACCTACGTCGACGGGGGAGTCTGGAGCCCAGCCAACCTCGATGCCGTGCACAGCTCCGGTGGTGAAACGGTGCTTGCCCTGCTTCCGATCGGGGCATCGGCGGACGCCGGGAGTCGGCGCTACCGCCTGGCAGCCGGGGTCTTTCGTTTGATCGTCGCCGGGGAGGTTCTCAGGCTGCGGAACCGCGGAGTCAGGGTGGTGACCGTGGCGCCCGACGCGGCGTCGGCCGCTGCGATCGGGCCCGACCGGATGGACGGCAGCCGTGAGTCCGAAGTCGTCCGGGCCGGCCTGACCCG
>JAENXK010000111.1 GCA_016649615.1 Thermoleophilia bacterium | reverse complement strand
GAGTATGGCGAACCCCGGCCCTGGATCACCCAGGCGCCGACGACTTTCCCGGAGCGGGGACTTCAAGCGTGCATATCGGGAGGGTACGTCGAATGCGACCCGCCACCTCGTGCTGTACCGGTTTGACCGGCCCGGGGGCGACTCCGCAGTAGTCAGGCTGGGCGTCTCGGTCTCGAAGAAGCTCGGCGACGCGGTGACCCGTAACCGGGTCAAGCGGGTCCTGAAAGAGGCTTTCTGGTCACTGGTCGACCGGGATGAGGCAGATCAGGACTTCGTGCTGGTGGCCAGGCCCGGTATCGGCAAGGTGATCGAGGAGGACGGTCTCGCCGGAGCGGTCGGCTGTGTCGAAGAAGTGCTGGGCGGCAGCGGCGTCGAGCCGGTCCGGTCCGGTGACCAAGCCGGCGAGCGGGGAGACGAGCGCTCAGAGGACGAGCGTTCCACGTGAAACGGATCGCGCTCGCTCCGATCCACGCCTATCGCCGCTGGGTTTCGCCGCTCCTGCCGCGTCGCTGCAAGTATGAGCCGACCTGCTCGGTCTACGCGATTGAGGCGATTGAGCGCTTCGGGCCGCTACGGGGTACAGTTCTCGCCTGCTGGCGATTCCTGCGCTGCAATCCCTTCAGCCACGGCGGCTTTGACCCCGTGAGGGAGAAATTCACCCTGAAGGTCGGGCCGATGGACCCGGCCGTGTACCACGGAGACTCAGAACCGCGTTGATCCCAATCGCAAACATCCTTCAGCCGCTGATCAACATCGCCAACGCGGTTCTGGTGTTTTTTCACGATGACCTCGGGCTGTCCTGAGGCGGCGCGATCATTCTCCTGACGATCGTCACGCGGACCGTGCTGATACCGCTGACCTACAAGCAGCTCAAGAGCATGCGGGCGCTGCAGGCGTTCCAGCCGCAGATGAAGGAGATCCAGGCGAAGTACAAGAACGACCGCCAGCGTCTCTCGCAGGAGATGATGAAATTTTACCAGGAGAACAAGATCAACCCGCTGGCCTCCTGCATCCCGTTGATCGCCCAGATGCCGATCTTCATCACGCTCTTCTACACGCTGCGAGGGCCGCTGCGGATCGACATGTGCGGACAGGAAGCGGTTCCGTGCGGTGAGATTCCGCCCGGCGACTGGGGTCAGTCATTCCTGTTCATTCCCGACCTGACCGCCAAAGCGACCGGCGCCGTCCTGATTGCCCTGCTGGTCCTGTACGTAGTGACTCAGCTGATTTCGGGCCTGATCATGGCCACCACGGCCGACCGCAACCAGCGGATGCTGATGATGGCGCTGCCTTTCATCTTCATCCCGTTCATTATCGGCTTCCCGGCCGGTCTGGTGCTCTACTGGATCACCACCAACACCTGGACGATCGGCCAGCAGTACGTAGTCAACCGGGTGATCCCGCCGCCGGTAGTACCGACCGCCACCGAGGTGGCCGCGGCCAAGCCACCCCCACCGCCGCCGCGCAAGAAGAAGCGCCGGCGTTAGCCGCATAGACTCAGACCATGGAAGCCAGCCAATGGCCCACCGAACCGGCCGACCGCGTCAAAGCGGTGGTTGAACGGATTCTCGACCAGCTCGAGCTGGAGGGCGAGGTCGAAATCACCGAAGACGAAGATGTGATTTCAGCCGTCGTCGTCGGAGAAGGGGACTATGGGCTGCTGATCGGAAAAAGGGGCCAGACCATCGACGCGGTCCAGTTGCTCTGCTTCCAGGCCGCATTCCAGGGTATCCGCGACCGCAAGCGGGTGGTTCTCGATGCCGCGGGCTACCGGGCCCGTCGGGAGGAAGTTATCTCCGACCGCGCCGATCGCGCGGCGGAGAAAGCGATCAGCAGCGGCGACGAGGTCGAACTGGATCCGATGACCGCCCGGGAAAGGCGGATCGTCCACGAGCACCTGAAGAGCCGGACCGAGGTCGAGACCTTCAGCGCCGGCGACGAACCGAGAAGACGGGTTGTCGTGGCGCCCCTGCTCTCCGAGTGAACGACCCGACCGGCTCGACCCGTCCCTGGCTCGACCCGGAGGTTCTGGATGCCCTTGAGCCGATGCTCGATTTGCTGGCCGGCGATCCGGCTTCGCTTTCCTCGGTGACCGAACCGTCCCGCGCCCGCGACGTGCACTTGCTGGACAGCCTTTCCGGTCTGGCCGTAGATGAGGTCAGAGGGGCAGTGCGTATGGTCGATATTGGCTCTGGAGCTGGGTTTCCGGGCATACCATTGGCCCGGGCTATCCCCACTGCGAGGGTCGATCTGCTGGAATCGGTCGGGCGCAAGGTCGAGTTCATGGCCGAGACGATCGATGAACTGGGAATAAGTAACGCACGCCCGGTGAGGGCACGCTCCGAGGAGTGGGCCCTGGGTGAAGGGGCCGCTGCCTACGACCTGGCCACGGCCAGGGCCGTCGCCCCGCTAGAGGTCCTGGCCGAACTTGCGTCTCCACTGCTGGAAGAAGGCGGTTCGCTGGTCGCCTGGAAAGGTGAGCGCGAGCCGGACTCGGAGTCGCTCGTCTCCGGACTCCGGGAGAGACTCGCGGTCGAGATCGATCGCGTGGTTGCGGTCCGTCCGTTCGAGGCCAGCCGGGAGAGGCACCTGTATGTACTCAGGAAGACCGGCCCGACACCACCGGGCCTGCCGCGGCGGCCCGGCATGGCCCGCAAGCGACCATTGGCGCCCTGAGAGGCTGTCCCGGCAGGCAGAGCTCGCGGCCCTGCCGGGACAGTCTCTAAGCTGGCCCGCGCATGGGAAAGACCGGACAAGATCCATGGGCCTGATCTACGCCGTCGCCAACCAGAAGGGCGGGGTCGGCAAGACCACGACGGCGGTCAGCCTGGGATCGGCTTTCGCCCGGGCCGGCCAGCGCGTGCTGGTGGTTGACCTTGACCAGCAGTGCAACGCGACCGTCGCGCTCGGCGGTGCCCGCAGCGAACACCCGTCGACTTACGACGTGCTCACCGGGGAGATCACCGTGGCGGAGGCCGCAAGGCCGGCCGGGCCGGACAACCTCTGGGTCGTTCCCGCCAACCGGGACCTCGCGGGGGCCGTGGTGGAGCTGCCCAGGCTGCAGCAGCCCAACATGAGGTTGCGCGAGCAACTGGGCCAGATTGACGCCGATTTCGACATCACGTTGATTGATTGCCCGCCGGCACTCGGTCCGGTCACGGTCAACGCTCTGGTGGCGGCTGACCGGGTAATCGTTCCGGTCCAGGCCGAGTACCTCGCCCTGGAGGGCCTGGTCGAATTCCTTGACACGCTGTCGACCGTGCGACGGGAGCTGAATCCGTCGCTGGAGTTGGCGGGGGTGGTGGTGACCATGCACGACGAGCGCACGAGGCTGGCTCAGGATGTCGAGCGGGAGTTGCGGGAGCATTTCTCGGAGACGGTCTTCCGCAACGTGATCCCGCGGACGGTCCGGGTCGCCGAGGCGCCCAGTTATGGCATCCCGGTCACCGACTATGCTCCCAGTTCACGTGGATCGAGTGCCTACATGAGCCTGGCCGAGGAAGTGCTGGAACGTGGCTGAACGACGCGGCATGGGCCGCGGCCTCGGCGCGATCCTGCCGGAAAGCTCCGCCGGCCCGGAGATGCGGGAAATCCCGGTAGAGGCGATCGAACCCAACCCCGGGCAGCCCCGGTCCAGATTCGAAGACGACGCTCTGGGTGCGCTGGCCGATTCAATTGCAGCAAGTGGAGTGGTGCAGCCGCTGATCGTACGTGCACTTAGTGGCGGAAGTTACGAACTTATCGCCGGGGAACGGCGCTGGCGCGCCGCACAGATCGCCGGAGTGGAGCGGGTTCCGGTAGTTATCCGCGATTCCGATGAAGCCGATCGACTCGAGGTCGCCCTGATCGAGAACATGGTCCGGGAGGACCTGAATCCGGTCGAAGAGGCGCGCGCCTGCGCCGCCCTGGTCGAAGACCTGGGTCTCAGCAAGGAGGAACTCGGCCGGCGGGTCGGCCGCAGCCGGCCGCAGATTTCCAACCTGATCCGGCTGCTCGAGCTGCCCGACGAGGTCCTCGGGATGCTCGAGTCGGGCGAACTCACCGAGGGGCACGGGCGAGCGGTCCTGCAGGTCCCCGATCACGCCGACCGGCGGCGCCTCGGGCGCCAGGCAAGAGATCAGGACTGGTCGGTCCGGCAGACCGAAGCCGGCGCCCGGTCGGTTTCGAAGTCGGGCAGGCGGAAAGCGAAGGGGCTCAGCGCTGAAGAGGTCGAGGCGATCGAGAAGGTCAGCGCCCGGCTCGAGTCCGGGCTCGGCCACCAGGTCCGCATCCGTCCCCGGTCCGGTGGACTCTCGGTGGAGATCCTGGTCGACGACCTCGATCAGGCAGGCGAACTGGCCGACCGCCTCGGCTGAGCACCCCACCGGCACCCGACGTCGGGGAGCGACCAGGGCCGGCAGTTCGTCACGCAGCCGTTCCCGGCCGACGACAGTACAATCGGCGACTCTCGCGCGGGCGATTAGCTCAGTTGGTTAGAGCGCGTCTCTGATAAGGACGAGGTCCCTGGTTCGAATCCAGGATCGCCCACTGCCCCCGCGCCCGGCACCGCGACGTCTATCGGCCGCGCCCCGACCCTGTGGTGATGACCACCGGGGCCCGCGCTCCGGCTGAAGCGGGTTTGCCTCCATATAATCGTCTCGATGCGAGAGATGCAGATCTACGGGGTCAGCTTCGACATGGTCGGCAAGCAGCCGATCGTACTGCTGAAGACCGTGGACGACAACCGCTTTCTCCCGATCTGGATCGGCCATCCGGAGGCGGCCGCGATTCTGATGAAGCTTCAGGGAGCCGATACACCACGGCCCATGACTCACGACCTGATCGTCGACATCCTCGATCAGGTCGAGACCAAGTGCGAACGGATCTCGATCAACGAGCTTCGCGACAACACCTTCTACGCCAGCATTACGATCTCGGTCTCCGGTGGCGAGTTCGAGATCGACTCCCGCCCATCCGACGCGCTTGCCCTGGCGGTCAGGGTGTCGGCTCCGATTTTCGTCGCCGAAGACGTGATCGACGAATCCTCGATCGAGTTCGAGCACGGCCTCGAGGACAACGATCAGGTGGTCGAAAAATTCAAGGACTTTCTCGACGACGTCTCACCCGAGGACTTCCTGCAGGACTCCTGAGCGTTCGGGAATCCCGGGCGCCGAGCCATGGTCGCCGGTCAGGCGGCCAGGGAAAGGATTCGCTCGACCATTTCGACGAACCCGATCCCGGCCGCTTCGGCGGCCTGGGGAAACAGTGAGGTCTCTGTCATCCCGGGAATGGCGTTGATCTCAAGCAGCTGCGGCCCGTCCCCTGACAGGATCAGGTCGACCCGGGAGAAACCGGAGCAGCCGAGTGCCCGGTAGGCGGCAAGCGCGATCCGGTCTACCTCGGCCGTCTCGTCTTCTTCGAGCTCGGCCGGACAGGTGAAGCTGGCGCCACCAATTTCGTAGCGGGCCTCGAAATCGAAGGTACTGCTCTCTTTCGGTACCGCCTCGACGATCGGCAGGACCTCGTCGTCCAGAACCGAGACGGCGAGTTCGCGGCCGCTGAGCCAGGTCTCGAGCAGGGCGCTGCTGTCGTAGCTTAGGGCCGAGATCAGGGCAGATGGCAGCTCTTCGGCTCCGGTCACCACCGTGATTCCGAGTGACGACCCCTGCGAGGCCGGCTTTGCCACGAGAGGCAGTCCGATCCGCTCGAGTGCCACCGGGAAGGTCTCTGCCGCGCCGAAGTCCCGGAGCGCCTGCTCGCTGTAGGTGACCCAGTCCGGGGTCGGCAGCCCGGCCTCGCGCAGGAGGTACTTGGACAGGCTCTTGTCCATGCACCTGCGGCAGGCCGAAACCCCCGGCCCGGTGTGGGGAATGCCCAGCAACTCGAGAACCGACTGGACGGTTCCGTCTTCTCCCTCCGGGCCGTGCAGCGCGATGAAGGCCACGTCGGGTGAAAAATCCCGGAGTCTCGAAACGAGTTCGGGACCGAGGTCCAGGGCGACGACTTCGTGACTGAGTTCCTTCAGTGCTTCGCCCACCCGCGCCCCCGAGCGCAGGGAGACTCCGCGTTCATGCGAACGGCCTCCCTGAAGCAGGGCTACTTTCACGTTGCCTCCGTTTCCGGGATCTCCGGCAGACGCATCTCGCCGGTCCCGGTCATCGTCTCGAACAGCTTCAGCTGTTCCCGGGCCACGGTGCCGATCCGCCGGATGCCTTCGATGATCTGGTCCTCGCTGACTCCGGAAAAGTTGAGTCGCATCGAACTGGCCCCGCGGCCG
>JAENXK010000228.1 GCA_016649615.1 Thermoleophilia bacterium | reverse complement strand
CGCCAGGACCGGCAGGCCTCCTGGTCGACCAGCACGATGCCGTCCTCTTCCCGCTTGTACATCGCGCCCGACGGGCAGGATGCTACGCAGGACGGGTTTACGCAGTGCTCGCAGATCCGCGGCAGATACATCATGAACGCCTGCTCGAACTCGGTCTTCACCTCTTCTTCGAGCTTGCGGAAGTTGGGGTCGTTGGCGGCGCCATGCAGCGAGCCGGCCAGGTCGTCCTCCCAGTTCGGGCCCCACTGCAGGTCGAGGTTCTCGCCGGTCAGCTGCGACTTCGGCCGCGCGGTCGGCTGGTGCTTGCTTGCCGGGGCCGAGATCAGGTGGTCGTAGTCGTAGGTCCAGGGGTCGTAGTAGTCGTCGAGCTTCGGCAGGTCCGGGTTCCAGAAGATGTTGGCCAGCTTCTTCAGCGGCCCGCCGGCCTTCAGCTTCAGCCGGCCTTTGCGGTCGAGCTTCCAGCCGCCGTTCCACTTGTCCTGGTCCTCGTAGTCGACCGGGTATCCCCGGCCCGGCTTGGTCTCAACGTTGTTGAACCAGGCGTACTCGGTGCCGCGCCGGTTGGTCCAGACGTTCTTGCAGGTGACCGAGCAGGTGTGGCAGCCGATGCACTTGTCGAGGTTCATGACCATGCCCATCTGGGCCCGGATCTTCATCAGTAGACCACCTCCCCCTTGCGCTTGCGGATCAGGATCAGCTGGTCACGCTGGGTGCCGGTCGGGCCGTAGTAGTTGAAGCCCCAGGACAGCTGCGCGTAGCCGCCGACCATGTGGGTCGGCTTCATCGTGATCCGGGTCAGCGAGTTGTCGGTGCCCCCCCGTGAGCCGGTGACCTCGGAAAGCGGGACGTTTATGTGACGGTCCTGCGAGTGGTAGAAGAAGGCCGCCCCGGACGGGATCCGGTGAGAGACCGCGGCCCGGCAGGAGACCGCTCCGTGGTGGTTGTAGACCTCGAGCCACTGGTTGTCTTCGACCTCGATCTTCTCCGCGTCCTCGATCGAGAGCCACATCACCGGCCCGCCCCGGAACAGGGTCAGCATGTGCAGGTTGTCCTGGAACTCGGAGTGGATCGACCACTTCGAGTGCGGGGTCAGGTAGCGCACGGTCACCTCGAGCGCCTCTTCGAGGTCGGGCTTGCCGCCGAGGCCGACCAGCTGGCCGGCCGAGACCGGCGGCCGGTATCCGGGCAGGCCCTCGCCCATCTCCAGCATCCACTCGTGGTCGACGTAAAAACTCTGGCGGCCGGTCAGCGTCCTGAACGGGATCAGGTACTCGATGTTCGAGGTAAACGGCGAGTAACGCCGCTCGCGCGACTCCAGCCCGGACCATTCGGCCGAGGCGATCACTTTGCGCGGCTGGATGCCGATCGACTTGAAGTCGAGCCGCTCGTCGATCCGCTCTTCGGAGATCCCGGCGAGCTCCTGCCCGGTGCGCGGCTCGAGCGCCTTGAAGCTCTCCACGGCCAGCCTGCCGTTGGTCGTGCCCGAGAGCGCGAGGATGACCTCGGAGGCGTCGATGTCGGTTTCGATCGCCGGCCGTCCCTCGCCGGCGCCGGAGCGCACCTCGCCGTTTTTCCTGCGCAGCTCGCCGACCTCGATCTCCGGCTTCCAGGCGACGCCTTTGCCGCCGGTGCCGAGTTTCTCGACCAGCGGCCCGAGCGCGTTCATCTTTTCGCCTACCGCGGTGAAGTCGCGCTCGACCGGGATCAGCTTCGGCATCGTCTTGCCGGGGATCGCTTCGCACTCGCCCTTGCGCCAGTCCCGCACCACTCCGCCGGGCTGGGCGAGCTCCTCCGGGGTGTCGTGGAGCAGCGGCGCCGAGACCACGTCGGTCCGGGTGTCGAGGTGGCCTTCGGCCAGCTCGGAGAACTTGCGGGCGATCAGGTTGAACGCCTCCCAGTCG
>JAENXK010000145.1 GCA_016649615.1 Thermoleophilia bacterium | reverse complement strand
GCCCGGAGATCCGCGAGGCCTGAAAGACTGAACCGGCAAACCTCCGACGCCCGAAAGGCCCATCAGTGAGCGATCAACTCTGGGGTGGCGAGACCACCAAAGCGGTAGACAATTTCCCGGTATCGGGCGAGCGGATTCCGGCACCGGTGGTCAAGTGGCTCGGGCTGATCAAGGCCAACGCGGCACGCTCGAACGCCGAACTCGGGCTGCTCCCCGATGACCTCGCCGAGCGGATCGCCGCCGCGGGGGATGCGATCGGCGAGGGCCGGCATGATGATCAGTTCCCGGTTGACGTCTTCCAGACCGGCTCCGGAACCTCGTCGAACATGAACTCGAACGAAGTGATCGCGGCCCTGGCCGGGGATGGGGTGCACCCCAACGATCACGTCAATATGGGGCAGTCCTCGAACGACGTCTTTCCTTCGGCCGTTCACCTGGCGGCACTCGACCAGGTGACCAATGGGCTGCTGCCTGCGATGGACGGCCTGGCCCGGGCACTCGAAGCCAAGGCGGATGAGTTCAGTGGGGTGGTCAAGGCCGGCCGGACCCATCTGATGGATGCGGTCCCGGTGACGCTCGGTCAGGAGTTCGGCGGATACGCGGCCCAGGTCAGACTGGGCATCGAGCGAGTTGCCGCCACCCTGGGCCGGGTCGGCCAGATCCCGCTCGGTGGCACCGCTACCGGGACCGGTCTGAACACCCACGCTGATTTTGCGGCCGGAGTCAGGCGCCGCCTGACAGAGGCCTCCGGGCTGACCATCACCGCCCCGGATGACCGCTTTGAAGCCCAGGCCAATCGTGACTCGCTGGTCGAGCTTTCGGGCGCGCTCAAGGTGTATGCGGTTTCGCTCAACAAGATCGCCAACGACCTCGCCCTGATGGGGTCTGGGCCCCGGACCGGGCTGGCCGAACTCCGTCTGCCCGAACTTCAGAAGGGGTCGTCGATCATGCCGGGCAAGGTCAATCCGGTAATCCCCGAGGTCGTGATTCAGATCGCGGCTCAGGTGATCGGCAACGACGTCGCGGTAAGCGTGGCCGGCTCCCAGGGCCAGTTCGAGCTCAACGTACGGGTACCGCTGATCGCCCGCAATCTGCTCGACTCGATCAAGATCCTCACCTCCGGTTCACGCCTGCTGGACGAGAAGTGTGTGGCCGGGGTCGAAGCCGATACCGTTCGGACCGAACTCCACGCCGAGTCGACTCTGGCGACGGCGACGGCGCTCAATCCGCACATCGGCTATGACCGGGCCAGCGAGATCGTCAAAGAAGCGGCCGCCACCGGCCGGCTGTTGCGGGAGGTCGCGCTCGAGCTCGGAGTCGAGGCCGAGATCCTCGACCAGGCCCTGGATCACCGCAAGATGGCCAACCCCGACGACTGAGCCGGCCTCCGGTTACCGGCCGGCCCGCCACCGGGGGTTTCCCGGCCACAGCCGGACACGGCTACCTGATCCTGAAGTTGTCCACGCCTTTGCGCTTGCCGACCCGGGCGACGATCCTGGCCTTGCCCCGGGCGCCACCCCTGGCCCGTGCTTTCACCGTGATGGTGGCGGTCGTGTTGGCCGCGATCTTCCTGATCTTCACCTTCTTCGGCACCGTGACCCGCTTGTTGGACGAGGAGACCTTCAGTTTGACCTTCCTGGCCGCGGTGGTGCCGTAGTTGGTGACGTGGACCCTGAGCTTGACCGTCCTGCCGGCCCGCATCGACTTGCGCTTCGGCTTGATCTTCACGCTGGAGACATAGGCCTCCGGCCGGCGCGGATCCTTGACCAGCAGCTCGACGTTGCGGTCCTCGACAGTGCCCTCACCGCAGGGGACGGGTGAGCAGGCCCGGGCACCCTTCTGGTTGTCGTTGTAGCCGAGTGTCCGTGAGAGCGCGGCCAGCTTGCCGGTATTGAAGTTGCCTGCGTCGGACCCGGGAGCGGGAGCTCCAGCCGGAGCGGCCTGGTCGATCACGGTGCCGAACAGCGAGATGTTGCCGTCCCGGTTGTCGAAGATCTCGATCAGGCGGTTCTGCTTGGGCCAATCGGCGACCGCGGCGGTCCGGATGCTCCAAAATCCAGTGCCGCCCGCCGGATCGGCATAGGCCTGAACGTCATTGACGTGACTGTGGCCGGCAACCCAGGCGATCGCGTTCGGATACTTGTGCATCAGGCCGGTCACGTCGTCTTCGAGGATGATCGGCTGCGAGTCCCGCGGGTCGGCGTCACACCCCGGAGTCGTCGCGGAATCGACGCTGTCGCAGGCCGGCGCATTCTCATCCGGGACGTCGGCGTCGAGGCTGGCCACGGCGTGATGGGAGAAGACGATCGCGATCTGGTTTTTGTCCTCGGACCGCTGGAGCTGGCGCTCGAACCAATGGAACTGCGGGGTGTCGAGGTTGCCCTCGTCGGAGATCAGGACCTTGCCGCCTTCCGAGTGGGTGTCGAGAGTGATGTAGCGGATACCCCTTTGCGGTACGAAGCTGTAGTAGCCCGCGGAGCCGTTCGAGGCCGAGTTCTCGGAATCGTTCACGAATCCGAATCCGTGGCCGTCGGGATCGCTTCCCTTGAGGAATACCTTCTTGTAGGCCTGCTTCGAAAGCAGATGGCGGTCGGGATCCGGCGGGACTCCCAGGAAGTAGTCGGGGTCCGTGTTCCACAGGTCACGCATCGCCTGCGCGGTGATGTTCGGGTCGAGCACGAAGGTGTAGAGAGGGGCGGTCGGGCGTCCGCTGTTGGCCTCGTCGTCATTGATCGGCTTCAGGCAGCCCTGCGCCAGTTCATCGAACGCGGTGTTGCCCCACGCGTTGCCCTGGACCAGGCCGTCGTGATTACCGAACAGCACGTAGCCCGGCACCTTCAGCCCGACCGGCGTGAACGGCTTCTGGGCTCTGTCCATCAGGTTTGGGTACGAGGGGAAGCCGGAGAACGGGTTGACGAAACCGGGGTTGGGCGGAACCGGAGTCGGATCGGGCTGGTCGGGGTCGTAGAAGTAGCCCATGGTCGGTGCGGGCCAGTCGTTCCGGTCCTGGACGCCGGTGTACGCGGCCGGGTTGTCCGCGTCCTCGACCTCGAGGCCGGCCGGGCAGAGGGTGCTATTGCCCAGATAGGAGTCGGGGTTGACGCCGCTGCCGGGATCGACCTTCTTGCCTTCGATCAGCTGGCGGTTCCAGAGCGTTTCGTTGTACTGGTTGTTGTCCGACACATCGCCGGTGTTCATGACGAAGTCCATTTTCGTCCGTGATCCGTCGCCGGAACGGTGGGGCTGGTTGGTGGCGAAGTAGTTGAACTGACGGATCATCTTGTCCTCTTCCTGCGGGTTCAGAGCCTCGCTCGGCCGCCAGGAACCGGTGAAGTTTCCGCCGAGCGGATCGAGGAACTCGACCCGGGCCGGGCTCTCCTCGTCGGCCAGCTGAAAATCGGTCAGCTGCCCGAAGTAGGCGAGCTCGGTCCGGCGTTTGGCCCGTCCCTGCTCGGCGGCGCCCAGGGCCGGTCCGCCGTCGGCGCCCTCCCGGATCCGGTAGCCGTCGCCCGGGCCGATCCCGAGGGTGTTGAAGCCGGGGGCGCCGTCGGGAACGATCTGCTGGTCGAAGGTGGAGAGGCCGAAGGTGTCGGAGTCGGCGGCCTGAGCCACGCCGGCGGTCGCTCCCACGGCTGCGCAAGCCACCGCGATCAGGAAAAGCCTGCTTCGGTTCATCGTTTCCTCCACCCTCCAGGGATTTTTGGCGCCGCCCTCTGGGGTTCACCGTCCGGTGAACACCGGGTACACCCTCCGTGCTGCCGATCGTACTACCCGTTGTCGGAAGTGTCCCGGGCCCCGCCGGCCCCGTCGGTCCCGTTGGCCCCGTCGGTCCCCTCGGCCTCGCCGGCCCCGTCGGTCCAGCCGAGCCGGCCCCTCAGCATCAGCACGATGACCGGATAGGCCAGCAGTGCCGCTCCGAGCAGGAGCGAGAGCAGGACCGTGCCGGCGGTGAGCTGACCGTCCTCCGCCGCCGCCCAGTACATCCAGGCCGCGACCGGCAGGTAGATGAACACGGCGCTGAGCGTTCCCGGGGTCAGCCGCTCGCCCCGGGCGCTCGGCAGCATGTGGAAAAAGATCGCGTTGATCACGAACAGGGCCGGGATCGCCAGGCTGACCGCCGGTGCCCACCAGCCGATCGCGGCCGCGGCGAGAGTGGTGAAGACCAGCAGGGCGGCGCCCAGGAAAAAGTCGGCGTCGGTGACTTCGATGCCCAGCCGGGCGCCGGCGTCCCGGTTTACCCAGGCGACCCAGCCCTCGACGTATTCCTCGAATACGTGAAGGAGGGCGGCCACGATGCCGACCCAGAGAACCCAGG
>JAENXK010000224.1 GCA_016649615.1 Thermoleophilia bacterium | reverse complement strand
GTCGAGTTCGAAGAACTGGGCGGCGCGATGACCCATAACTCCAAGTCGGGCGTGGCCCATTTTGCGGCCGACGACGAAGAGAGCTGCCTCGAGGACGTGCGATACCTGATGAGCTTTCTGCCGCTGAACAACCTCGAGCAGCCGCCGCATTTCCCTCCGACCGACGACCCGGAACGCGAGGACCCCGAGCTGGACGACTTCGTGCCCGACGACCCGAACAAGCCCTACGACATGCGCCAGGTCGTGGCCAGGATCGTCGACGACGGCGAGTTCTTCGAGGTCCACGAGCACTTTGCCAAGAACATCGTCTGCGGGTTTTCCCGGCTCGACGGCCACCCGGTCGGCATCGTCGGCAATCAGCCCGCCTTCAAGGCCGGCGTGCTGGACATCGAATCCTCGGAGAAGGCGGCCCGGTTCGTGCGGACCTGCGACGCCTTCAACGTCCCGATCGTCACCTTCACCGACGTGCCCGGCTTCATGCCGGGAACCGATCAGGAATGGAACGGGATCATCCGCCACGGAGCCAAGCTGCTCTACGCCTACACGGAAGCGACCGTGCCGAAGCTGACCGTGGTCACCCGCAAGGCCTACGGCGGCGCTTACGACGTGATGGCGTCAAAGCACATGCTGGCCGACTTCAACTTCGCCTGGCCGACCGCCGAGGTGGCGGTCATGGGCCCCGAAGGCGCGGTCAACATCATCTACCGCCGCGACATCGCCAAGTCGCCGACCCCGGACGAACGCCGGGCCAAGCTGATCGCGGACTACAAGGCCCACTTCGCCAACCCCTACGCGGCGGCCGAGCGCGGCTACATCGACGACGTGATCGAACCGCGCCACACCCGGCCCACGCTGATCAGGGCGCTGCGGACCCTGCTGACCAAGCGGGTCGCCCAGCCCAAGCGCAAACACGGCAACATCCCGCTCTGATCCCGGCCGGTCGACCGTGCGAATCGTAGGCTAGGCTTCAGGGATGGTGGGGACCGCGATTCGTTGGCATGGATTTCGGCTGGCCGCAGTTTTCGGCCTGGCCGCAGCCGTTCTGCTTCCGGCCGGCGCCGACGCCGGCCAGACCGGCACGCGCAGCCGGCCGGCTCTGACCGTCATTCCCCACCTGACTCCGAGTTTCGCCTGGAAGAAGCGGGACTACGTGATCCGCTGCAGCAGGGGCATAACGCGGGGCCGGGTCAAGGTCCCGAACGGCTGGCAGGCGAGGCTCGGGGGCTCCGGGTTCAGGTCCCGCAACTTTGCCAGAGTAATTCGAACCTCACCGGGCGCCAGATTCACCTTCGTTGTTCGAAAGTCAGGGAAAAAGGCCGAGCGGAAGAAGACCAGACGCGAGTTCCACGTCCGGTGCCTGCCCGAGGACTTCGCGCCCTACGAGTTCGTCCGGTCGAGATCAGGTGGCCCCCGGCTGATGTTCGTCCAGATGAAGCACCACTACGCCACGATCTTCGATCGAAACGGAGTACCGGTCTGGTGGTACAAGGCATCCGGATTCCCGGACAATGCCGAACTCCTGCCTGATGAGACAGTCGCATGGGCGCCGGTCGATGACGCCAGCTACCGGCAGGGCGACTACGAGATCAGAAACCTCAGCGGCCGCTTCCTCCGGACGGTCAGTGCAGCCGGTGGACTCTCAATCGACGTCCATGAGCTGCTCCTGCTGCCGGGCGGCAATTACCTGACCGGCGCCTTCAGGAATCAGTCCGGGCTGGACGCCACTCCATTTGGCGGGACCATCGACGCGACCGTCAGGGGGGCAGAGGTTCAGGAACTCAGACCCGACGGCTCGCTCGCCTGGAGTTGGAACTCGGAAGGTCGCATCGGCCTTGCCGAAACAAGGCGCTGGTGGGACTACGTACTGACCTACACCCGCCCCTACGACGTGGTCCACTGGAACTCGGTCGAGCGGAACGGCGACAGAATGCTGATGTCGTTTCGACACCTTGACGCGGTTTACGAGATCGACCGCGCCTCGGGCGAGCTCCTCTGGAAGCTCGGCGGTACGACTACCCCGGAGAGCCTGACAGTGACCGGGGACCCCTCCGGGTCCTATC
>JAENXK010000066.1 GCA_016649615.1 Thermoleophilia bacterium | reverse complement strand
GAACGACGGCACCCCGGAAGAACTCCAGGCCGCACTCGGCGAGCTGCTGGAGGAGCTACGCACCGGATTGGCGACCGAAGGCCCTGTCTAACCTTTACCGGTACGAGAAGCATGTCCGCCAATTCATCCTCATCCGCCAAACGCCGGCGTCGCCCGGCCGCTGTCCCTCGCAAGAAATCCCGGATGGGCCGGTCGCTGCTTGTGCTGTTCGTTTTGCTCGGCGTCGCAGTACTGAGCGTCGTACTGCTGGCGGACGTCTTTCAGAAAGGGATTCAGGAAGTAACGCTGCCGCTCCGGCACGAGAACGTGATCCGTCAGCAGGCCGAGGAAAAGCAGGTCGACGCCGCGCTGATCGCGGCGGTGATCTATTCGGAGTCGCGTTTCAGCGACCAGACATCGGAGGCCGGCGCTCGCGGGCTGATGCAGATCACCCCCGAGACCGCCAGGGAAATCGAAAAACTGAGCGGCGGTACCGAGTTCGTGCTCGACGATCTCAGCGATCCCGACCTCAACATCCGCTACGGGACCTTCTATCTGCGGCATCTGCTCGACCGGTTCGACGGAGACCAGGTCGCGGCGCTGGCGGCCTACAACGCCGGTCCGGGCAACGCCGAGAGCTGGGGCGGGTCTCCGATGAAGGTTGAGGACATCGACTATGAAGAAACCCGCGCCTACGTCCAGGCCGTTCTCGAAAAGCAGCGCGAGTACCGCCACATTTACGATCTCGAACTGGGTTACTGATGAGCCTGCGCACCCTGGCCCTGTCCGGGGCGGTGGGCCTGGTTCTGGCCGACTCTTCGATCGTGGTGCTGGCCCTGCCGGAGATTTACCGCCAGTTCGACACCGGGATAGGGGAGGTGGCCTGGGTTCTGATCATCTTCAACCTGGTTCTCGCCCTGCTGGCGGTGCCCGGGGCCCGGACGGCCCGGCGGTTCGGCCCGGGCAGGTCGGCGGCGATCGGCCTGGCGGTGTTCGCCGGCGGCAGCCTGGTCTGTGGCCTGGCTACCGGTCTCGGGCCTCTGCTGACCGGCCGGGCGGTCCAGGCGGCGGGCGGTGCGGTCGCGATAACCGCGGCACTCGAGTTGCTGGTCTCGACTCTGGGCAGCGATCGAAAGGCGATCGCGACCTGGGTCGGCGCCGGCGCGATCGGCGCCGCTGTGGGGCCGGCTCTCGGGGGGCTGCTGACCGAGCTGGTCTCCTGGCAGTCGATCTTCTTCATTCAGGTCCCGATCGCGATCCTGGCCGGCGTTCCGCTCAGGGAGATAATCGTCGAGGAGACCCGTGAATGGAAGCTTCCGGGGGATGCCGGAGGCGGGGTGGGCAGGATCTGGCCGGGCGGGAGCGACCAGGGAAGGCCACACCTGCCGGCGAACATCGCCCTGGCACTCGTCTCGGCCGCAATCGCGGCGGCTCTGTTTCTGATCGTCCTGCTCCTGATCGAGGGTTGGCTGCTGAGCCCGATCGAGGCTGCGCTGGTGGTGACGGTGCTGCCTCTGGCCGCGCTGGCCGGATCGCGTTTGGGCGCCAGGGTCGAATCCGAGCGACTGCGGGCCGCCTCCGGAGCGATTCTCCTTGCCGGGGGGCTGGCCGCGCTCGGGCTGCTCCCGCTTGCGTCGGTCTTGCTGGTGATCCCACCGCAGATTCTGGCCGGGGTCGGCCTCGCGCTGGTGCTTTCCGCGCTCACCGAAGCTGCTCTTCACGGCCGCTCGGACGCCTCCATCCACGGCGGCTGGACAATCGCCGCCCGTCACGCCGGGGTGGTGGTCGGGCTGATGGTTCTCACTCCGATATTCACCAATCAGCTTCAGAGCCAGCAGGCCGACGCCCTCGATGCCGGTACGGCGATCCTGCTCGACTCGCCGATCAGCGCCACCGGCAAGATTGAACTGGGTGCCCGCCTGTCAGAAGAGGTCGAGACCCAGCGTGACCGGGTCCCCGACATCAAGCCGGCGTTCGAGCCACTGCCGGTCGACCCGGTCGAGCGGGACACATACGAAGCGGTCCTCTCCGGGCTCGAGGACCAGTTGAAACGGGCCGCGACTCACGCCTTCTCGAGTTCGTTCCTGCTGGCCGCGGTCTTTTCACTGCTCGCCCTGCTCCCGATTTCCCTGACCAGAAGGCTCGATCTGTGACCGGCCGACCTGAAGAGGACGAGCCCCGTGAGGAGGGCGAACGGCCGCCCGGTCAGCCGGCCGGGGGTGGCGAGAACCCGACTGAGCCGATGTCTCAGGGTGATGAGAACCAGACGGAACCGATGCCCCGGGGCGAGGAGGGGCCGACCGAATCGTTGGCGGAAGGTGACGAGAGCCCGACCGAACCGATTGCGAAGGGCGACGAGAGCCCGACTGGGCCGGAGGAGGACAGCCAGAGCGGCCTCTGGATCCTTCTCGGTTCAATCGTCGCGGCCGTGGTCCTGGTGGGGGCCTACCTCGCCGCGGGCGGCCTGGACTTCAAACCGGCCGCCGCCGCCGATCCCTGCGATGCCAGGGAGTGGGGGAATCCCCAGGGGCTCGAGCAGACGGCCGAGAGGTTTTCCCTCGCCGCCGTGGACGGGGCGGCCTGTCAGCTCGGGGTGAGCCGGGAGGAGCTGATCCGGGCCCTGGCGGACCCGAACGGCCGGCAGCGGCTGGCCGAAGAAAAGGACCTGAGCGAGATGGAGATCGAAGATGCGATCCGTTCGGGTCTCGAGCGCGCGATCGACGACGGGGAGAACGCGGGCTCGATCGGATCGTTGACCGCTTCCGGCCTCCGGATCGCGGTCAAGGTGATGCCGGTGACCGAGATGGCGGCGCTGGCCCTTGACGCCAGCGAGGTTTTCCAGAACGGAGGATTTGACGGGATCGGGAGTCTGATCGACGGCGCGCTCGACGCCTTCGGCGGTTCCGGATCCGGTGGATCATCCGGTGGCGGCGACTCGGGCGGCGGGAGATCCGGAGGCGGCTCCGGGAGCGGTACCGGCCTGGATGAACTCGGGAAGCAGCTGGAAAAGAACCTTCCGAACGAAATCCCCGAGGACCTCGATCAGCAGATCCAGAAGGGGCTTGAAGGCCTGCTCGGCCCCTGAGCGGATCCCGTCCAGCTCAACCCGCGGCGGGCAGGGCACGCTGTCACGCAGTCGGCCGGGTCGCCTTCCAGACCAGCCATATCGCCAGCGGCTGAAGCGGCAGGCGCAACCAGAGGAGCTTTCGGGTGGTGGGGTTCTCCGCATCCAGGCCGCGGATCTGGTCCGGGTTGAGCGCCATGTGGATGTTCGCCGGAAAGACAGCGACCAGTACCGCGACCAGCCAGGCACCGCCGAAGCGGGCCGTGCGGCCGCTGAGCAGGGCCGCGCCACCGACGATTTCGGCGACGCCACTGACCGCTACCGCTTCGTCGTGCCGGGGAATCCAGGGAGGCATCATTGCCAGGTAGCTCCGCGGCTGGATGAAGTGGAGCGCTCCGGCCAGGATGAAGAGGACACCGAGCAGAAGCCGAAGGGGTTTCACCCTTGAATCCTATGCCGCTGATCAACCCGGGGAGTCATTCCGCGTCGGATGATTCTCATATACGACCCCTTTTCCGACACAGAATCGTCGGCCGAATCATCGGCCGGGATTCAGATTCCTGACCGGCAGCCTTTTCGCCGGGGCTCCCGGTTTGACGCCCGCTCCCGGCAGGGAGGCGGAGTGCTCACGCTAAGGTGGCGCGATGTCCGAATTCGTCCTCAATCCGTCCTACTCGCCGCTGGCCGACCAGCCCGGCGCGATCGCTTCGCTGGCCGAAGGGCTGGATTCGGGGGAGCCGATCCAGACGCTGCTCGGGGCGACCGGCACCGGCAAGACGTTCACCATGGCCGGCGTGATCGCCGAGGTCCAGCGGCCGGCCCTGGTGATGGCCCACAACAAGACCCTGGCCGCCCAGCTCTGCAATGAGTTCCGCGAGTTCTTTCCCGACAACGTGGTCGAGTATTTCGTCTCCTATTACGACTACTACCAGCCCGAGGCCTATGTCCCGGCGCAGGATCTCTACATCGAGAAGGACTCCTCGATCAACGACGAGATCGACCGTCTGCGCCATGCCGCCACGGCTTCGCTGCTGGCCCGGCGCGACGTGATCATCGTTGCCTCGGTCTCCTGCATCTACGGGATCGGTTCGCCCAGCCTCTACCGGGACCAGATGCAGCTGTTCAAGGTGGGGGAGACGATCGACCGCGACAAGGTCCTGCGCAAGCTGGTCCGCCTCCAGTACGAGCGCAACGACAATACGCTCGGCCGCGGCAGCTTCCGGGTCAGGGGGGAGGTGATCGAGATCATGCCCTCCTACGCCGAGACCGCCTTCCGGGTGTCCCTGTTCGGTGACGAGATCGAGGCGATCCAGCACTTCGATCCGCTCACCGGCGAGATCCTCGACGTTGTCCAGCACGTCTCGATCTGGCCGGCGACCCACTACGTCACCGAAGAGGATTCGGTCGAGCGCTCACTCGAGCAGATCCGGTCGGAACTCGACGCGCGGCTGGAAGAGCTGGAGAACGAAGGCAAGGAACTCGAGGCCCACCGGCTCCGCCAACGCACCCTGTACGACCTCGAGATGATCAAGGAAACAGGCTTCACCTCCGGGATCGAGAACTATTCGCGGGTTTTCGACGGCCGCGATCCGGGCACTCCGCCGCACACCCTGATCGACTATTTCCCCGAGGATTTTGTCTGCTTCATCGACGAGTCGCACCAGACGATCCCCCAGATCGGAGGCATGTACCTGGGCGACCGTTCGCGCAAGCAGACCCTGGTCGATTACGGATTCCGGCTGCCTTCGGCGATCGACAACCGGCCGCTCAAGTTCGACGAGTTCATGGAGCGGATGAACCAGCTGGTGCTGGTCTCGGCCACTCCCGGGCAGTTCGAGCGGGCTGAGTCGTCGAGGGTGGTCGAGCAGATCGTCCGGCCGACCGGGGTGGTCGATCCCGAGATCGAGGTCAGGCCGACCACCAACCAGATCGATGACCTGATGAACGAGATCAAGGTGAAGGCCGAGTTGAGCGAGCGGGTCCTGGTTACGACCCTGACCAAGAAGATGGCCGAAGACCTGACCAACTACCTTCTTGAGCACGGGATCCGGGTCCGCTACCTCCACTCCGACATCGACACGCTCGAGCGGATCCAGATCATCCGCGAGCTCAGGCTGGGCGAGTACGACGTGCTGGTCGGAGTCAACCTGCTGCGTGAGGGCCTCGACATGCCGGAGGTGTCGCTGGTGGCGATCCTCGACGCCGACAAAGAGGGCTTTCTCCGAGGCGAGACCAGCCTGGTCCAAACGGTCGGACGCGCCGCCCGCAACGTCGACGGCAAGGTCCTGATGTACGCCGACCGCGAAACGGACTCGATGAAGGCGGCGATCTCCGAGACCGATCGCCGCCGCGAGATCCAGATCGCCTACAACGAAGAGCATGGGATCACCCCGACCACGATCCGCAAGTCGATCGCCGAGGCCGGCAACCTGCTGGCGATCGAGGACAAGGCGCCGGCCAAACGAAGGCGGCTCGGCGACGGCGACGAGTTCGACGGCCCGGAAGAGCTGGAAAAGACGATCGTCACACTCGAAGAGGAGATGAACGAAGCGGCCGAGGACCTGCGGTTCGAGCAGGCGGCCCGGATTCGAGATGAACTGCGCGAACTGAAACGTGACCTGGAAGGGATGCGGGCCGGGGCCTGAGCCCGACACCCGCGCGAGTCTTCGGGGGGTGTCCCGCCTTTGCGTATCCCGTACCGAAGCGACGAGCCGTTTGACTTGTTATGTACCCTGATGAGCAGTAGACGAGCCGACGGGAGAAGTGTCATGGGGATTCGCATGTTGGGCCGGAACCACTTTGCCGCGTCAACTGCGGCCTTTTTTCTGACGGCTTTGATGGTGATGGGACTCGACGTTTCGGCCGCCGACGCCGGAAAGAAGAAGGGCACCGCGGCACCCGGGGCCACCCACCCGCTCGAGGCGAAGGTCCGGGGAAGCATCGGCCAGATCTACATCAAGGACGCCACCCCGGGCTCGACTCTGCTGCTGGCCAACCCGAACGGACGAATCATTCGTAAGGGCAAGACCGACAGTTACGGCAGCAAGATCTTCCGCGAGCTCCGGCCCAAGTTTGGTTACCGCGTGCTCCAGCGGGACGATCAGGGTGTCGCCGGCTCCCGCGAGGTCCGGGCGCTGAAGCCGGGCGACAACCCGAAGCGGTCCTTCTACGACAAGCTTCCTCCGCTTCACGAGGGCCTCAATTACGTGACCATGCGCGATGGTGTGAAGCTGGCGATGACTGTCCGCCTTCCTCTCGGCAAGTCCATGAGCGACGGACCTTTCCCGACCGTGATCGAGCATTCGGGTTACGGCACGGCCGCTCCTCACGACCTGCTGACCGACCTGATCGCCGGCGGCGGGGACCCGCTGGCGCCTGACACAGCCACGGTCGTCGGCGCCGCGATGGCGCCGATGCTCGGATACGCCGTGGTCAGCATGCAGATGCGAGGCAGCGGCTGCTCCGGTGGTGCCTATGACCTGTTCGGCCTGCCGACCACCTATGACGGCTACGACGCGGTCGAGACCGTGGCCAGCCAGTCCTGGTCCAGGGGCGACATCGGCCTCGTCGGAATCTCCTACTCGGGGATCAGCCAGCTGTTCATGGCCGGCACCCGGCCGCCCCACCTGGCGGCGATCGCTCCGATGTCGGTCCTTGATGACATCTACGACGCGACCGGCTACCCGGGAGGCATCTTCAACTCCGGCTTCGCGCTCTCATGGGTCTCGGCCCGGGTCCGCGACGCCGAGCCCGCTCCGGAAGGGGGCCAGCGCTGGGCTCGCGAGCTGGTCAACATGGGTGACGCCCAGTGCATCGAGAATCAAACGCTCCGGCTGCAGACACTGGACGTACTGGACCTGATCGAGACCAATCCCAACCGGACTCCGCTGCTGTTCGACCAGCGCGCACCGGGTCGCTGGATGAAGCGGATCAACGTTCCGGTGTTCCTCACCGGCCAGTACCAGGACGAGCAGACTGGGGGTCACTTCCCGAGAAGTCTGCCGAGCCTCGACCGCAACGAGGACGTTTGGATCAGTATGCAGAATGGGGTCCACACCGACTCACTGAGCCCGAGCACGATGACCCAGTGGATCGAGTTCCTCGACATCTTCGTCGGCAAGGAGGTTCCCAGCGTTCCGGATCTGTTCCTGGGCCCCGACAGCCTCGTCGGAGCGTTTCTCGGAAAGGCCGATCCGATCGAGCAGTCCGACTACGTCGGCCTGCCCGGGGTCGACGCGGCCGAGGCGGCATTCAGGCGGGACAACCCCCGCGTCCGTCTGCTGATGGACAACGGCGCGGGCCCCGGGGGTCCTGGAGCGATCGGTGCGACTTGGGAGATGGGCTTCGGAACCTGGCCGCCCCGCAAGGTGAAGGCTACGCGGTTCTACCTCGGCAAGAGGGGCGGGCTGAACTCCAAAAAGGCCCGCAGGACGACTAGGGTCCGCTACACCGCCGACCCCGGAGCGAGGCCGGAAACCAGCCTTCCGAACGGTGGCGTCAACGACCCTCAGCCCGACTTCGAGTGGGCCCCGGTCGCCGACGGCAAGGGAGTCGGTTTCGTAACCGGCGAACTGTCCAGAGACGTGGTGATCGCCGGTTCGTCCAGCCTCGACATCTACCTCAAGTCATCGGAGCCGGACACTGACCTCCAGGTCACCTTGTCGGAGGTCCGACCGGACGGCAAGGAGACCTACGTCCAGAACGGCTGGTTGCGGGCGTCGCACCGCAAGCTCAAGCCCCGTGGCCGTTCGGTGCTCGATCCGGCCCCGACCCACCTCAAAGAGGACGCGATGGACCTTCCCGGGGGCAGGTTCGCCAAGGTCAGGATTCCGATCTTCTCGGTCAGCCATGCCTTCCGGGCCGGTTCGAGGATTCGGGTGACTCTCCAGGGAACCGGTGGAGACCGTCCCGAGTGGAAGTTCGACACGGTTGATCAGGGCGACGCGCACAATGTGATCACCCTCGGAGGCAAACGAGCCTCGTCGCTGGCCCTGCCCGTGCTCCGCGGCGTAAATGCCCAGGGAACCCCGCTGCCGGAGCCTACGGCGCTGCGGGCCCAGCCCACCAGGATCTACAAGGCGGCCTCGAACGGCGGCTGAGCATCCCGGGGCCGCCCGGCCCGCCCCTTCGGCTCAAGTATTCTGGCCGTTGTGAATCGCGATCAGGTGACCAGGCAGGATTTCCCGCTTGAGAAACGGGGCTATGACCGGGCTTCGGTCGACGCCCATCTGGTTGCGGTCGATGCGCTGATCGCTGCTGCCGAGGCCGAGGTCGCGGCACTGAAGGTGGAACGCGACGCCCTGCGGCGCCCGGCCCCGGCGGGCGACCCGCCCGACGTCGCCCCCGGAAACGCCTCGCTTCCACGGACCGAATCGAGCCCCCGGGCTACGGCCGAAACCGGGGCGGCGGAAGCCCCGGTGGCGCCCGAGCCGGCTTCAGATTCCGGTGGGGCGCCCGGAGCCGTCCCCGAGGCCGCGCCCGGGCGACCCGCGGCCGGGAACGATGATGAGGTTTCAGCCCGGCTGGTCGCGACCAAGCTGGCCATGGACGGGGCCGACCGCGAGGCGATTCGGGAACGCCTGGAAAGCGACTACGATCTCGGCGACACCGACGGCCTGATCGACGATCTGTTCGAACGGCTCGGCTGAGTGCGATCTCGGCCGCATTGCGATTCGATCGAACGTCTGTTCGGTCCCGTAGAATGCCCTGAGTGACCCGATCCGAGCGAATCGTCATCAACGGGGCCCGCGAGCACAACCTCAAGGGCATCGATCTCGACCTGCCCCGGGACGCGATGATCGTCATGACCGGGCTGTCCGGATCGGGCAAGTCCAGCCTCGCCTTCGACACGATCTACGCCGAGGGCCAGCGACGCTACGTCGAGTCGCTTTCCGCCTACGCCCGTCAGTTCCTGGGGTTGATGGAGAAGCCGGACGTTGATTCGATCGAGGGGCTCTCACCGGCGATCTCGATCGACCAGAAAACGACCTCGCGCAATCCCCGCTCCACGGTCGGAACCGTGACCGAGATCTATGACTACCTGCGCCTGCTCTGGGCTCGCATCGGGCGGCCCCACTGTCCCAAATGCGGGGCCGAGATCACCGGCCAGACCCAGGAGCAGATCACCGACCGGCTGATGACTCTCGAGGAGGGCAGTCGTTTCATGGTGATGGCGCCGGTCGTCCGGGGCCGCAAAGGCGAGTACGGCAAGCTCTTCGACCAGATGCGGGCCGACGGTTACGCCCGGGCCGAGGTCAACGGCGAGATGCGAATGCTCGATGAGGAGATCGAGCTCGACAAGAAGTTCAAACACGACATCTCGGTGGTGGTCGACCGGCTGGTCATGAAGCCCGACCTCCGGCGGAGGCTCTCCGAGTCGGTCGAGGCGGCTGCGGGGATGGCTGACGGCCTGGTCGAGATCCAGGTGATCGACGGTGAACGGCTGCTCTTCTCGGAGAACTTCGCCTGCCTGAAGTGCGGCACCTCGATGCCGGAGCTCGAGCCCAGGATCTTCTCCTTCAACGCTCCCCACGGCGCCTGCCCGACCTGCACCGGACTCGGATTCAAGCGGGTGATCGATCCGCAGCTCGTTGTGCCCGACCCGACCCTGTCGCTGGCCGAAGGCGCACTCCAGCCCTGGCGCATGGGCTATTCCGGGTACTGGCGGAGGCTGATCAAGTCGGTGGCCGAGACCTATGAGATCGACATCGATGCGCCCTGGCAGGAGCTGAGCGGGGAAGAGCAGGAGATATTTCTCCGGGGCACCGGGACCGAGCGGCACACGATCCGGACCAAGGCCCGTTCCGGACGGCGCCGAAGCTACTCGGTCAAGTTCGAGGGGCTGGTCAACAACCTCGAGCGCCGTTACCAGGAGTCCGACTCCGAGTCGGTGCGGGACCGGATCGAAGAGTACATGGCCGAGCAGCCATGCCCGTCATGTCACGGAGCGCGGCTTCGCCCGGAGACCCTCGGGGTCACGGTCGGCGGGATCTCGATCCGGGATTTCACCGAGATGTCGGCCGAGGCGGCCCGGGGATGGATCGAGGCGCTCGAGCTGAATTCGACCGAGCGGGCGATCGCCCGGCTGATCGTCAAGGAGGTCGCCGAACGGCTCTCGTTCCTGGTCAACGTCGGCATCGGTTACCTCTCGCTGGCCCGTTCGGCGCGCACGCTTTCCGGCGGTGAGGCACAGCGGATCCGGCTGGCCACCCAGATCGGATCGAGCCTGGTCGGGGTGATGTACGTGCTCGACGAGCCCTCGATCGGGCTGCACCAGCGTGACAACGAGAAGCTGATCGGGACGCTCGAGCGGCTTAGGGATCTCGGCAACACCGTGATCGTGGTCGAACACGACGAAGGCACGATGAAGGCCGCGGACCACCTCGTCGATCTCGGTCCGGGGGCCGGCGAACACGGTGGCTATGTGGTCGCTTCGGGAACGCCGGCCGAGGTCGAGGCCAACCCCGATTCGCTTACCGGCAAGTACCTGATCGGCGCCGAGGGCATCGACGTACCCGACTGCCG
>JAENXK010000222.1 GCA_016649615.1 Thermoleophilia bacterium | reverse complement strand
GAGAGGTCGCAGAGATTGAAGTCGAGATAGACGTTGTCGTCCACATCCCGGAAACTTGATCCCTCTCCCCCCGCGGCGAAAACCGGCGGATTCGGATAGAGATCGGCCATCCAGCCCATCGGCACCCCTCGGGGCATCCGCCTCTCCGCCAGTCGAAGCAGCCGTGCCGACTCCGGGGTCCGGCTTTCAAACAGTTCGGCCTCTCGCTCGAAGATCCCGGCCACCCGCCCGGCGGAGAGCCCGGCCCTCTCCCAGTCCCCGTCCCGGCCGACGGTCACTTCTCGATCCGCCATCATCCGGCCACCGGGAACGGTATCTCCGGGCGTCGCCCGCTCATCCCTGGCCCAGCAGCCGGCGCAGGAGGTGCATGCCGACCAGGGCCGAACGCTCGCGAACGTCGCGGCGCCCGCCGGGAATCACCGGCGAGAGGCTCTTCGTCTCGCCCGCGATGTTCCGGGCGTGGAAGCAGACCAGGCCGACCGGCTTCTCCCCGGTCCCACCGCCGGGTCCGGCGATCCCGGTGATCGAAACCGCGACATCGGCTGCAAACTGCTCCAGGGCCCCGATCGCCATCGCCTCGGCAACCTCATCCGAAACTGCTCCGTGACGCTCGATCAGGTCCGGGTCGACGCCCAGCAGCCCGGTCTTGGATTCGTCCGAGTAGGTGACGGCCCCCCCGGCGAAGTAGTCGGAAGCACCCGGCACATCGGCGATCCTGGCAGCCAGCAGCCCGGCACTGCACGACTCTGCCAGCCCGAGCCGGTGGCCTTGGAGAAGTCCGGCCACGACCTGGTCGACCGTGGTTCCGTCAACGCTGTAGAGGGTCTTCGCGAAGCGGCTCTGGAGTTCTGCCCTGAGGGCGTCGGCGGCCCCCTCGGCGCCATCCCGGTATCGCACGTCAATCTCTACCTCGCCCTTGCGCAGGCAGGTCGTCACCTCGAGCTCATCCAGGGAGTTGCCGTCGGCCTCGATCTCGCGGAGCTCCATCGCCAGTTCGGACTCGGGCGTGCCGAACATCCTCAGCCGGTAGAAATGGAGCGGCGTCGCCCGCCCCAGGACTTCCTTCACCGGAGGGAGTCCGAGTGCCGTCGCCCACATCGGCCTCAGCTCGCGAGGCGGACCCGGCAGCACCAGGACGACGATTCCGTCCGGTCCGGGCACGACCAGGCCCGGTGCCGTCCCCACGGGATCAAGTGCCGTCGCTCCTCGTGGGATCAACGCCTGCTTGCGATTCGCGGCGTTGATCGCCTCCGCGGTGAGGTTCACGGTGGTCGATGCCGCGAATCGGCTGAGGATCTGCTCGATTTTCGCTTCCATCTCACGGTCGAGACGGAGTTCGCGGCCGGTGAACTCAGCGACCACCTCCGCGGTCAGGTCGTCCGCGGTCGGGCCGAGGCCCCCGGTCGTGATGATCAGATCGATCCCGACCGAGCGCATGTGCTCAAGGGCGTTGCGGAGATCGTTTCGGTGGTCCGCAACGACCAGTATCTCGGCGAGCTCGATGCCCAGAGAGGTCAGCTGCTGCGAAATCCAGGGACCGTTCTCATCGCGGATCGTCGCGGTGAGTACCTCGGTACCGGTCACGATAACCCCGGCCCGGACGGGATTTCGCTGGGTCGGCTCGTCCATCGACCCGACCCTACCGCCCGGCGGGGTCGGGCACAGCCGCCGTGCGGCTCAGTCCCGGCCGGCCCCGTCAGGCCCGGCTTCGCCTTTTCCGGCAAAGACCTTCACCGGCTCTTCCGGGGCGGCGGGCTCGGTGTCGCCGCTCCGGCGATCGCCGTCGCCATCGTCCAGAGCCATCGGTCCGGGTCCGTCGCCCGGCCCCGTGGCCGGGTCGGCATCGGCGCCTCCCAGAACACGTGGCAGATCGGCCGCGGTGATCAGGACCTTCCTCGGCTTGGAACCCTCGTACCCGGATATCACTCCTCACCGCTCGAGCATGTCGACCAGTCGGCCGGCCCGGGTATAACCGACCCGGAGGCGTCGCTGGATCATCGATACCGAGGCTGTCTCGGTGTCGACCACGAGTTGGATCGCCTGGTCCAGCAGGTCGTCCTGGTCCGGGTCAAACTCGCCTTCCACAGAGTCTTCCTTGCTCGCTTCCCGCTCGTTCAGCAGATCCTGCTCGAAAT
>JAENXK010000096.1 GCA_016649615.1 Thermoleophilia bacterium | reverse complement strand
CGGTAGCGGCGAACCTCGAGGTCGATCGTGCCGGGCACCTTTCCGGTCCAGTCGAGCGGGACCGTGTGCTTCGCGCACTCCCAGTCCTCGGCGCCCGCTTCCTGGCAGCGCTCGAAAGGAATTGCGGCTTTCGCGGGCGCAGTCATCCAGGCCGAGAGCACAAGCAGGAGTCCGAGCGCCAGCAGGGCCATCGCGCCACCGCCGAGCCGAAACCGACCTTTGTCACGCAATGACAAGATCATCGCCATTTGCCCGCCTTTTTCCATGCGCCCGCCTTCAACTTCCATTCTTTGTGGTCTCCCAAGGGGCCGCCTGCTCGCCTGCCTGCCAATTCTAGTTGGGCAGATTACAGGAACGCCGCCGGGGCGCTCCGAGGCCGCCGAACGCTCTCAGCGGCCGATCAAGGACGCTCTAGGAGGATCAGACGTCTCGACGTCGCTCGACCACGACCGCCAGCCAGGTGAGGATCCCCGCGTAGAGGAACATCAGCGCCACCGCCGGGCCGAAGCGGGGGAAGCGGCTTTGGTGAACGTCGGGGTCAAGGAGGGCCGTAGCGGCTGAGGTGACGGAGTACTCGCTGTAGACGGAGACCGAGCCAAGGAGTCCGTCGATTATGAAAATGCCGAAGAAAACGATTGCCACACCGATGGCGACCGAGCGCGAGAGAACGCCGATGGCGAGCCCGATCACGGCGAAGCCGGCAAAGGCGAGGATCGTCCCGTAGCCGTAATGAAACGCGGTGCCGAAGCTCGCGTCCCATTCCCCGGCGCCGCCGACGCCGAAGAAGACCGCGGCGACGAGACGTGCGACCGGGACCGAGAGGACACCGACGACGACGGCGATGGCGGCGGCTACGATCGCCTTGGCGAGGACGACGCGGCGGCGGTCGGGGGTGACCGTGTAAGTCGAGACGATCGCCTTCGAGCCGTATTCGCTGGCGGCGAGGAAGACTCCGATGACCGTCACCACGAGGAGCGTGAGCGAGGAGCCGCTGAGCGTGTTCAGAGTCTGTTCGCGGGCGCTGTCGTGGGGGTTGATGAGTCCGGTCAGCGCCCCGACGATTAGGCCGATTATGGCGATGCCGATCAGCATCCAGATCGAGCGCAGGCTGCGGGCCTTGATCCACTCGGCGGCGACCTGGCGTCCCATCAGCGTCCCTTCCCGGCGGTCAGTTCCATGTAGCGCGCCTCGAGGTCCTGCTGCTCGGCCCCGAGCGAGGAAAGGGCAACACCAGCCTCGAGTGCGGCCTGACCAACGGCGGCCGCAGAGAGCCCAGTGACGCTGAGCTCGTCGCCGCGGCGGATCGCCTTGCCACCGGCCCGCTCGACCGCGGCGGCCAGTTGCTCGACTTCGCCGGTGCGGGCGACGACGGTCTCGCCGCTCGCCAGATCGCCGACACCGAACTCGCTGATCAGCTGACCTTCGGCGATGACAACTACGGTGTCGACAATCTCCTGCATCTCGGTGAGGATGTGGCTGGAGACGAAAACGGTCTTGCCGTGCTCGTGAGCGAGGCTGCGCAAAGTGTTGCGCATCCAGAGGATGCCTTCGGGGTCGAGCCCGTTAGCGGGCTCATCGAGAATAAGAACCTGAGGGTCGCCGAGCAGCGCCTGCGCAATCGCGAGCCGTTGGCGCATCCCCAGGGAGAAGTTGCCGACGCGGCGGTTGGGGACGTCGGCGATCCCGGTCAGGGCGAGAACCTCATCGACCCGGCTCTGCGGCAGTCCGGCGGCGGCGCAGGTCGCCTGCAGCGAGGCGTGAGCCGAGCGGCCATCGTGGAAGGAGCCGCCATCGAGCACGGCGCCGACCGCGGTTGCCGGGTTATCGAGTTCGACGAAGGGCTTGCCGGCGACCAGGGCCTTGCCGGAGTCGGCAAACTCCAAGCCGAGAACCATGCTTATCGTCGTCGTCTTCCCGGACCCGTTGGGGCCGAGGAAGCCGGTCACCTGTCCAGCCTCTGCGGTGAAGCTCAGCTGCTTGACCGCTGTGAAGTGCCCGAAGGTCTTGGTCAGTTCTTCGACTTGAATCACGGAGGATAAGCTAACACCTGGCGCCTGGTCCTGCGACGAAACTCGATTGGTCTGGAAAATGGCGGCCCCGGCGTCTCTTGGCCAATGCCCGACAGCGTCTCAAAGGAGCGTTGAGCTTGGCGCCCTGATCTAGCCTCTCCAAAGCGCCTCCTTGGCGGTGTGGCGCAAGAGCCTGGCTCTTGTGAGCTCGCTCCAGGCAGAACTGCCGAGCGCTGCGTGTCTCGGCGAAGCCCCCCGGCCGCCCGGGGGGCTTGTTTGAGCGATAGTCCTATTCGGCTTGAGAACAGAGGTGCCGATTTGGGACAACCGGGGCGATTCTCGGCCGTGCCGAGCGCTTTCGCACCGTGGAGCGGAATCCCCCGCCCTTGGTGAACGCGCCCGACAGGATTCGAACGTGTGACCTTCAGTTTCGTAGAGCTCAGGTCACCTGAGCCATTGATTCCTTGGCCTCTGATTTGAAATGACTGTCCGTCTGACTGCACTTTTCAGGTCCCTCGAATCGCAGGGACTTGCGCCGATCGCAATCGCTGAGCCAGATCTTCAGCGCGCCCGACAGGATTTGAACCTGTGACCTTCGGTTTCGTAGTTTCGAGATCAGGCGACCTTTGGTCTTTGCCCGGAAGCGGACCACCACTCGGGTTCTTGCGCGAGGAACGGTGCACGCTCGAATACTGAAGTCGGTGACCGCCTGAACCCGCAGCTTCAGCTCCGGGGACCGGGATATGCCCCTTACTTCCTGACCTTGATCTTCTTCTTGACGGTCTTGCCGCCGGCGTTTTCGGAGGTCACCTTGAAAGAGGCCTTGACCTTGCCGGTTTTCTTCGGCTTGACCTTGACCTTGACCTTCTTGGTTGTGCCGCCCTGAATCTTTCCGACGGACTTCTTGGAGCTGATGCCCTTGCCACTTGCCTTCAGCCTGACGCCGGTCGCAGCCGCGTTGCCGGAGTTGGAAATCTTGACCTTGTAGGTGGCCTTCTTGTTCTTCTTGACCTTGGCTGGGCCGCTCACTTTCACCTTGCTGAAGCCGGCCACACCGGTCGGGCCTGTGGGGCCTGTGGCTCCGGTGTCTCCGGTGTCTCCGGTTGACCCGGTCGGGCCAATCGGGGCGATCGGACCAGTGGCTCCGGTGTCACCAGTCGCCCCCGTATCGCCGGTCGCACCTGTGGCTCCGGTGTCACCAGTCGCCCCCGTATCGCCGGTGCTCCCAGTCGGGCCGGTCGGGCCGGTCGGCAGGTCGCCTCCGGTTCCCGCCAGGGCCACGGTCAGAAATTCGTTTGGCCCGCCGGGGACGTTGTAGCGGGTCTCCAGCGTTGCGGCCTTAGCCCCGATGGCGTAGGGAGCGAATCGGATCGGCACTTGGCAGGTACCAAGCACCGGGATGTCAGTTTCGGTGCAGTCCTCGCCAAAGATGAGGAATTCGGTCTTGTCCGGCCCAGTTATTGAGAGCCTGCTGACCGACAAAGAGACTCCGGTGGAATTCGTCGGGTCCCCCGACGTGTTCGTTACCGTTACGTTCTGCGGAGCACTAAATGTCCCCTTAGCCTGGGAGGGGAAACTCAGGCTGGTGGGGGCTATGTCTGGTGGGGTTGTGTCGACTGTGAAGGTCCGGGTGGCCGGACTTGGGTCCTGGTTTCCCTCAACGTCCTCAGCTCGGAATTCAGCCGTGTGGATGCCATCGGCCAGAGCCGAGAAGGTCTTCGGACTGGTGCAGTCTGCGAAAGGATCGGAATCGAGCTTGCACTGAACCTTGGCGGTGTCATTGGCAGGGACGCCGCTGAAGGTGAAGGTGGCTTGGTCGGTGGTGACTATCCCAGACGGTCCGGAGTCAATAACCGTGTCTGGCGGAGTTGTGCCGGGAACAGCGGTGCAGGCCTGATCTTCCGGGGCCGTCGTCAGCACCGACACGTTGCTCGGGGGATTGCTGCCGTCCCTGTTGCCGAGCGTGAAATCGGCGTGCGTGGTGTAGGTACCCGTGGAGCAGGTGGCTTGGACGAATGACTGATCTTGGCCGACGGTCCCCGGGATGTTGAAGGTGGATATGTAAACCGCCGAGTCCAAAGTCAGCCGGGGAATCGCCATCTCAAGATCTCCGTCTTCCGTAGAATCGGTGAAGTAGACGCCGCCGCCGGTGACGCCGGTCGCCGGCGAATAACCGTGAATGCCAAGAATTGCACTGCCGCCCGGTGCTGTGCCAGCGTTGAAAATGGTGTCACGATACCGGTGACCGGCGAAGCAGTCTCCCCGGACCAGTACATCGAGGCTGTGCCGTCGCCGATGACCGAATTCGGGCATAGAGCAATTGCCTGCGCGGTCGGGAAGTTGAAGTTTGACTCGTTGACCGCAGTGCAGGCGGGCATGCTTGGGTCCGGTACGAAGGTCAGGTCGGGCGGCAGGTAGAACTTGGCAGCCATCAGCGGGGTAGCCGTCGTGTCCCCCGGGTCTGGGGTGATTTCAACTGTGGCGCTCAAGTTGACCGGCTGGGGGCTATTCACGTGTAGAGGCCCTTGACCGACGATTGACACAGTCGAGTCTGCGGTTTGTGCCGCGGCTGCGCCTTCAGCCATCAAAAACAGGCCGACCAGCGCGAGGCCGACTGTTTTCATGATCCTGCGATTCATTCGCTTGCTTTGGGCCTGAATCAGACTTCGATGACTCTCATCGAATGAACTGAGGGGTCTGGACGATACCTTGCACTCGTTACAACACGGGCCACCGTCGTAGTTACGCTTTGACGGCACTTCTCTCCCGACCGCAGTCCTAAGAGGGCGAGAAAGTGGCAATGGCAGAGTGCGCCACTGTCACGGCCCGACGCGCCGGGGCACGGACGACCGGGATTTCGTCCCCAGAGTGGACTATGGACCGAAATCTCGGGACAGATTCGGGACAAAGTCCTTGGACGGCCCAGATCGTTGCGCCCATTTGTGGCTCTGTAAGTGCCCGGAGCGGGATTCGAACCCGCACGCCCCCGATGGGGACAGCGGCTTTTAAGGCCGCAGCGTCTACCATTCCGCCATCCGGGCCCCTGAATCCTAAGGGTCCCGCCGCCCGGGATCATTTCTTTAGAAAGCGCTACAAAAGCGCTGGTACGGTGTTATTCGTAAGCAGTCGTCCCCAGTCCCAGTCACAAGGAGACCCTTGGAAGCATCAGCACTCAGTCATGCCGCGCGTAGTGGGCTTCTGACCCGCAGGTCGCCCCTGCTCAAGCTCAAGGGTGACGAACAGCTTGTGGCTCTGGTGCGCAGCGGGAATTCCGGTGCCTTCGACATCATCGTCGACCGCTATCAGGCCCGCCTGCTCGGCTTCTGCCGCCAGATGATCGGCTCGACCGAGGATGCCGAAGACGTTCTCCAGGAAGTCTTTGTCAACGCCTACAAGGCGATGATCGCCGACAGCCGCGAGATCAACCTCCGCCCCTGGCTCTACCGGATCGCCCGCAACCGCTCCCTCAACCACCTGCGCAAGCCGAAGGCCGTCGCCCAGGAATCGATGGATCTGGTGCCGATGGTCGACGCCGGTTCGACCCACGAGAAGGTCCACAACCGCGAGGAGTTCCGCCAGCTCCTGAACGACGTGACCAAGCTTCCCGAAACCCAGCGCGCCGCGCTTCTACTGCGCGAGATCGACGCCCTCTCGTACGAAGAGATCGCCGAGGCGATGGATACGACCGTACCGTCAGTGAAATCACTGCTGGTCCGGGCCCGGATCTCCCTGGCCGAAGCGACCCAGGCCAGGATGCTGACCTGCGGCGAAGTCCGGGTCGAGCTGGCCGAAGCGGCCGAGGGCCTGAACAAGGCTTCCGGGCCGGTCCGCCGCCACGTACGCGACTGTGATGAGTGCGCCGAATTCCGCAAGCAGCTCCGCTCAGACACGAAGGCGCTGGCAATGATGGCGCCGGTCGGCGCCCTGCTTGCCCTGAAGGCCGCGATCGCGGCCAAACTAGGTCTCGGTGGAGCCGGCACGGCCGGTACCGCGGCCGGAACTTCAGCCGGAGCCGCCGGTGTGGCCGGAGGAGCCGGCGCGAGCGCCGGAGCCGCCGCAGTCGGCGCCGGAACAGCCGCCTCGGGAATCGGTGCGGTCGGCGGAGCGGTCGGGGCCAAGGCCATCGCCGGCGTCGTCACCGCTGCGGTGATCACCGCCGGCGCAGTCGAGGTCAAGAGCCAGGTCGGGACTGACCCGGTGAACGAAAGCGGTTCGGCGGTGACCAGAACGATCGCCGCTGATCCCGCCCCGGTCAAGGCCGGCAAGGCGGTCCCGGCCAAGGCCGGCGAACCGGTCGAAGTCGCCCAGGTTGTCAAATACAGCGCCGACGAAACCGTACCGCCGCCGGCTGTCACCGAACCGGTGGTGACCGAACCGGCAGTGACGGAGGAACCGGCGGACCCGGCCGCTCCCGCCACCCCGGCCGAGAACGAGGCCGACGTCACCGGCGGCGTTGAAACTCCGGCCGACGCGAACCACACCGCGACCGGCGGCGCCGACTCGACCGTAACGGGCGGATTTGAAGGTACGGTGATCGATGTCCCGACCAAGACCCCGCCACCCGAATCACCCGGGCCTTCGCTCCCCGAAGCCGAGGCCCCGGTCTCATCGGGCCAGATCCCGAGTCAGCCCCCCGCCCCAGCACCTCCGGCGACCAAGCCGGACATCCCCGAACCTTCGGTTCCCACTCCGGCCTCGGGCACGACGACCGCGCCCTGATCACCGGGCGGGCAGGCCGGCCGGCGACGAGGGAGCGTCGCGGAACCCCGGACAAGGGGACCAATCGCCCCGATTCTGTGCAATCACCCATGGCATACATGGG
>JAENXK010000041.1 GCA_016649615.1 Thermoleophilia bacterium | reverse complement strand
CTGCGCGGTCAGCGAGACGCCGGCGGTCTGGGTGTGGAAGCGCATCCGCATCGACTCGGGGCGCTGGGCGCCGTAGGTGTCCCTCATCTCCTTGGCCCAGATCCGCCGCGCGGCGCGGTACTTGGCGATCTCTTCGAAGAAGTCGATGTGCGCGTTGAAGAAGAAGGAAAGCCGCGGGGCGAAAGCGTCCACGTCGATGCCGCGCCCTATCGCCCGCTCGACGTAGGTGAACCCGTCTTTCAGGGTGAAGGCCAGCTCCTGGGCGGCGGTCGCCCCGGCCTCGCGGATGTGGTAGCCGGAGATCGAGATCGGGTGCCAGCGCGGCATCTCGTCGGTGCAGTACTCGACCATGTCGGTGACCAGCCGCATCGCCGGTTCAACCGGGAAACACCATTCCTTCTGCGCGATGTACTCCTTGAGGATGTCGGTCTGGATGGTGCCGGCGAGCTGCTCCGGGGACACTCCCTGCCGCTCGCCGACCAGCACGTAAAAGGCCAGCAGGATCGCCGCCGGGGCGTTGATCGTCATCGACGTACTGACCTCGCCCAGGGGGATCCCGTCGAACAGCAGCTCCATGTCGTCGAGCGTGTCGACGGCGACCCCCTCCCGGCCGACTTCACCGAGAGAGCGGGGATGGTCGGAGTCGTAGCCCATCAGGGTCGGCATGTCGAATGCGGTCGAGAGCCCCGTCTGGCCGTGCTCAAGCAGGTAATGAAAACGCTCGTTGGTCTCTTCGACCGTGCCGAAACCGGCAAACTGGCGCATGGTCCAGTTACGGCCCCGGTACATCGATTCGTAGGGTCCGCGGGTGAACGGATAGCTGCCCGGCTCGCCGATCTTGACCGCGGCTTCGCCCTGGAGATCTTCAGGTCCGTAGCGGGCCTGGACCGGTACCCCCGACATCGTGGTGAATTCGCGGTCGGCGGTCTCGGCTGCCCGCTCTGCCGATCCGGAGCGGGCCTGGTCGGCAGAGGTTGTTGAATTCGGCTCCATAACCTGCGCCCGATAGTAGGGCATCGAGCCGCGACGACCACTCGGCGGCCGGTGCTGCGACCGGGGGTTCCACGGCCGGCCCGACGGTGGCCCTCGGCCGGCAGCGATCTGACCCGGAGTCAGCGCCGCCGGGACAGGTAGCTGCCGAGACCGCCCAGCAGGATCGCTCCGCTGACCGTCCCGGCGACCGTCAGGTTGCGCCCCAGTCGGTCGAAACGCATCACCTGCCAGCCGTGTTCCCTGGCTTCGGCCAGAAGCGGTGGATCGGGATTTACCGCCACCGGATTGCCGACCGCAGCCAGCATCGGCAGATCCGAGATCGAATCCGAATATGCCCAGGACTGTTCAAGGTCGAGTTTGAACTCGCCGGCCAGATCCTCGATCGCGGTCACTTTGCCGGGGCCGTAAACGAACGGCCCGTCGAGCTCGCCGGTATAGACGCCCCCACCGTTGACCAGGTAGCTGGTACCGACGCCGCCGTCCATTCCCAGCACGCGGGCCAGCGATCCGACCATGTCCGACCCGGCTGCGCTGACGATGAAGGTCTTCCGGCCGGCGTCCTGGTGGCGGTAGACCTCGGCCAGCACCTCGGGATAGATGCGGGGCAGGATGCCGGCCAGGACCTCGGGCCACATCCGGGTGATCGCGGTCGCCGAAACGTCGGCGATCGACTCCCGGGCGACTCGCAGCACCTGGGCGGTCTCCTCGTCGGTCGCACCCTTTATCCGGTAGCGGAGGTGGTCCCAGCCCCATTTCAGGACCTGACCCCTGGAGATCATCTCCCGCCGGCGGGCGATCCGGGCGAACTGCATGCCACTGGACCCCGCCATGAGCGTCTTGTCCAGGTCAAAGAACGCGGCCCCGGCGGCTCCGCTCGATTCAGGTTCGCTCACCAGGCGAACGCTATTGATTAACTGTCAGACCTCAATGAAGATCGCGTCGCCCTGGCCGCCGCCGGAGCAGATCGCGGCGCAGCCGAGCCCGCCGCCACGGCGGTTCAGCTCTCGCACCAGGGCACCGATAACCCGGGCGCCGGAGGCGCCGATCGGGTGGCCGAGGGCGATCGCGCCGCCGTTGACGTTGACCTTGTCCTCGTCGATGCCCAGCATTTCGACCGTGTTCAGAGACACCGAGGCGAATGCCTCGTTGATCTCCCACAGGTCGACCTCGTCGGCGCCCTTGCCGAGTTTCTCGAGGCCGGCCTTGGCCGCGAGCGCCGGGGTCCTCGCAAGGTAGGCGTAGTCGTCGCCTATCTGGCCGTAGCCGACGATCGTGCCGAGAATCTCTTTGCCGTTCTCCCTGGCCCACTCCTCCGAGGCCAGAACCACGGCACCGGCCCCGTCGTTTACGCCGGGAGCGTTTCCGGCGGTATGAGTGGCATCTTCCCCGCCGACCGCCCGGAGCTTGGCCAGGCTTTCGGGAGTGGCCTCGGGCCGGATCGCCTCGTCGGCTTCGACCACGGTGTCACCCTTGCGGCCCTTGACCGTCACCGGAATGATTTCCTCGCCGAGCACCCCTGATGACTGCGCCTCGTCGGCGAGTTTGTGTGAGCGGGCGGCGAAGCGGTCCATCTCCTCGCGCTCGATCCCGAGTTCGTTCGAAACCCCGCTGGCCTCGTTGATCATCTGAAGGTCGGTGAAGGGGTTGGTCAGACCGTCGTGGGTCATCGCGTCGACCGACTGGACATCACCCATCCGGTAGCCGAAGCGGGCGCCGGGCAGCAGGTAAGGAGCGTTGCTCATCGACTCCATCCCCCCCGCCACACCGACTTCGATGTCGCCGGCCCTGATCGCCTGGTCGATAAGTCCCACCGCCTTCATTCCGGAAGCGCAGACCTTGTTCACAGTCTCGGAAGGCACCTCTTTGGGAATACCGCCCTTGATCTGGGCCTGCCGTGAGGGAATCTGGCCCTGGCCGGCCTGAAGAACCTGGCCGAAGCTGACCTGTTCCACTTGGTCGGGGGAGACGTCGGCCCGCTCGAGCGCCGCGGCGATCGCCGTGCCACCGAGATCGGTCGCGTCGACCGGGGCCAGGGCGCCACCCATCTTGCCGAAAGGTGTGCGGGCGGTGGAAATGATCACTGTGCGGGGCATCTGCCGCCTTTCATGAATCGGGAAGTGTGCTGGGCGAAACGGCTCGATAGACGATACCGACCGGCCGGATCCGGGCCCTTTCCGCCTCCGGCAAACCGGGGATGCTCCCGCCGGCGAGCGAGAGAGCAACCGGAGATCGGATATCTAGACTGGTCTCCATGAAGGCCTACCCGACCGATGCTGCCCTGTCCGAGCTCGACGCCGACCTGGTTGCGGTCGGCCTGTTTGAAGGCGAATCGCCGGGGGAACCACTGGGCTCCACCGCCGGCGCGGACGATGCCAGCGGCGAATTCAAATCGACGGTCACCGTCTACCCGGGCAAGCCGGAGCGGGTGGCGATCATCGGCCTCGGCGAGCGCGAACAGTTCACCCCGGAGCGGGCCAGGGTGGCCGGAGCTGTTTCGCACGGCGCACTCAGGGCCGTCAAGGGCGAGGCTCTGGCCTGGCTTCTGCCCGGAGCCGGGGATCCGGGCCCGATCGCCGGCGCCCTGGTCGAAGGGGCTGCCCTGGCCTCGTTCGAATTCGATCGCTTCAAGACCGGGTCTGACGGAAAAGAGGCGCCGCCCGAATTGAAGTCGATCGAGATCGCCGGCCCGGCCGACGTCGGTGAGGCCGTGCGAATCGGCGAAGCCGTGGCGAACGCCGGCAACCGGGCCCGTTACCTGCAGAGCCTTCCGGCCAACGTGGCGACACCGGCCTATCTCGCCGACCGGGCAGGCGAAATCGCCGCGGCCCACGAAACCGTGTCGGTCGAGATCCTCGACCGAAATGGCATCATCGCCGCCGGAATGGGCGGACTCGAGGCCGTGGCAAAAGGCGGATCAGAGATCGAGCCCCGGCTGATCACTCTCCGCTACAACGGGGGAAACGACGGTGAGACGCTGGGACTGGTCGGCAAGTCGGTCACCTTCGACACCGGCGGGATCTCGATCAAGCCATCGGCCGGCATGCACGAGATGAAAATGGACATGTCGGGCGGGGCCGCGGTGCTCGAAGCGGTAGCCGCAATAGCCGAACTCGGTCTCGAAATCAACCTGATCGCGGTCCTGCCGGCGACCGAGAACATGCCTTCGGGCACGGCGCTGAAGCCGGGGGACGTCATCACCCAGCTCAACGGCAAGACGGTCGAAGTGACCAACACCGACGCCGAGGGCCGCCTGATCCTGGCCGATGCCCTGGTCCACTGCGCCCACGAAGGCGCCGACCGGATCGTCGATCTCGCCACGCTCACCGGGGCCGTCGTGATCGGACTCGGCTCGACCTACGCCGCCCTGATCAGCAATGACGACCCTCTTGCGGAAGAGGTCACCATCGCCGGCGAGCAGAGCGGCGAGATGGTCTGGCGACTGCCGCTCCACGACGAGTACAAGCAGCTGACCAGAGGTTCGATCACCGATCTGGTCAACGCCTCGGCCGAGCGAAAGGCCGGAACCATCTACGCCGGCTCATTCCTCGAGGAATTCACCGAGGGCAGGCCCTGGGCCCACATCGACATCGCCGGCACCGCCTGGGACACCGGCCGCGAATACTGGGGCAAGGGCCCGACCGGTTTCGGGGTCCACCTGCTCGTAGCGCTCGCCCGGCAGCTCAGTCAGTAGGCGACACCGGGCGAGCAGGGCCACCGACCGGCGCAGCCTGAGCCGGCCTGGTCGAGCCCGTGCTCCTGTTTGAAGCCTCGGATCAGGGGGTCGAGCGTTTCGCTGACGTCGAACCGTCCGCTCCCGATGAACTCGGAGAACTGGACCTTCTCGGAGGGATCGGGATCGTCGGACGGAGTCGGGGAGGGCGTCGGCCGGGCCGCCTCGTCGACGATCGCCTCGCGGACGCGGATCTCGTCCCTGGTCACGTTCCAGACCAGCAGATCGTCCGCCATGGTAAGCGGGCCGTCGTAGCTTCGCCACACGCCCGTGTGGATGTCGTAACGGGTGTCGTAGTCGTTGAAGAAGTGGAAGGCGACCGCCATGCGCGGTTTGACCGCGTCCATCACGTCACCGAAGGCGGCCGGGACGGTGTGCACCTGGGTGGCGACGTTGAGCGCGGTCCTGGGACCGAACCCGTACTTTTCCATCATCAGCGGCGGACCCATGAAGCATTCATGAATCGCGATATCCGTGGGTTTCTGCAGCCGGTTCGGGCCGACGGACCTTCATCTCGTCAGCCTGGCGCCTCGGAGGTCTTCGCCGGCTGCCGCTGGGCGCTGCAATCTGCGGCGGGGTAGATTGCCACGCATGAACTTTGACCTGACCGATGAACAGCGGCTGCTTCGGGACACGGTGCGGGAATTCGCCCGCAATGAAGTGGCGCCGGTTGCCGAAGAGCTGGACCGGACAAAATCGTTTCCCTACGAGATCGTCGCCAAAATGGCCGATCTCGGCCTGATGGGGATTCCTTTTCCCGAGCAGTACGGCGGCGGCGGGGCCGACATCCTCTCCTACGCCCTGGCGGTCGAGGAATTGGCCCGGATCGATTCCTCCGTGGCAATCACCATGGCCGCCCACATCTCGCTCGGCACCACTCCGATCTACAACTGGGGATCCGAGGAGCAAAAAAACGAGTGGCTGCCCCGGCTCTGCTCGGGAGAACAGTTGGCCGCTTTCGGGCTGACTGAACCGGAAGCCGGCTCTGACGCCGGAAATACCAAGACGCGCGCCGTCCGCGACAACGGCGACTGGGTGATCAACGGTGCCAAACAGTTCATCACCAACTCCGGCACTGAGATCTCCGGTTGCGTCACGATCACCGCCGTGACCGGGACGGGTGATGGCGGCCCCGAGATATCGAACATCATCGTGCCCAACGGGACCGAGGGTTACGAAGTAGGAGAGGCGTACCGCAAGATGGGCTGGAACGCCTCGGACACGCACCCGCTCACCTTTGATGACGCCCGGGTCCCCGAATCAAACCTGCTCGGCCCCGAGGGCCAGGGGTTCAGACAGTTCCTGCAGATCCTCGACGGTGGCCGGATCGGCGTCGCGGCGATGTCAGTCGGCGTCGCCCAGGGCGCGCTCGACGAGGCGATCAAGTACGCGACCGAGCGCAAGGCGTTCGGCAAGTCGATCTCCAAGTTCCAGGCGATCCAGGCCAAGATCGCCGACATCTCGGCCCAACTCGAAGCGGCCCGGCTGCTCACCTACAGGGCCGCGATCGAGAAGGATCGCGGTGAGAACTTCACCCTGACCGCCGCCCAGGCCAAACTGATCACCGGCCGCCTCGCCGTACGCTCGACCGAAGAAGCGGTCCAGATACATGGTGGCTACGGCTTCATTGAGGAATACCCGGTCTGCCGGTTCTACCGCGACGCCAAGATTCTGACCATCGGCGAGGGGACCGACGAAGTCCAGCAGATGGTGATCGCCCGCGCCCTCGGCTGCTGACCCGGAGCGCCGGAGTCAGGCGGGTGGTGACGGGGCCACCGGCGGCGGGGCGGGTGGCGGCGGGGTGGCCGGAGCCTGCGAAGTGACCTGACCTTCGGAGCGGGAGGCGATTTCCGCTCCGCGCCCGACCGCCTCCGGGATGCCGTAATGATCGAGCACCAGGCGCTCCTGCTCGCGGTTGAGCGGAAGGGTCGGATCGATCGCCGGGGCTTCCCGGATGACTTCGCGGTCGTACGGCACCCAGACCTTGCCGGCTGCCGCGGCGCACTCGCGGATCGATATCGGGACCATCTTGCCGAAGCGACCGAGCTTGGCGACCAGCCAGGCCGGTTCGCCACTCTCCTGGTCGACCAGGACCGCCTCGACCCTGGCCACGCCGTGGCCCGAAATCTCATCCACCCGGTACCCGACCCACTGTCTGACGTCCTCGAGCGAAGGCTGGATGGTTTCCGTGCCGGGCCCTTCGGCCCCTGTCTCACCGGTCGGTTTTTTGGTCGCTCCGTCTCCGGGCGTGTCTGAATCAGTCATCTATTTCTCCTTCCAGAAGTTCGGCCGCGGCCGAAGCCGGGTCCAGTTCGCGGCTTACCACGCGATCCAGTAGCCCGGCCACACCGGGATCATCCTTGATTGCCGCCTCGAGGCGTCGGCGGAGGCGCGCGGTCGCTATTCCGAGCACCTCGCTGCGAAGGTTCCGGGCCCGCCGCTCGGCCAGCGTTCCCTCGGCTTCTATGAACTCCCGGTGCTCGGCCACCTTCACCGCCAGCTCCGCGATTCCCTCGCCCCGGGCCGCTTCGGTGCGAAGGATCGGCACTCTCCAGTCGTCCGGGGTCTGGGCGAGCGAGAGCGCTCCCCGGACCTCCCGGACCATGGTGTCGGTCATCGGGTGATCGGCCTTGTTTATGACGATGATGTCCGGAATCTCCATCACTCCGGCTTTCAGGGCCTGGATCGAGTCGCCGGACCCGGGCATGAGGGCTAGAACGATCGTGTCGGCATGATCGACGATGTCGATCTCGCCCTGACCCACTCCTACGGTCTCGATCAGCACATCGTCTTTGCCGGAGGCGTCCATGACAAGAGCCGCCTGCAGGGCCGCCTCCGAAAGCCCGCCCAGGGCTCCCCGGGAAGCCATCGAGCGAATGAAGACCCCGCTGTCCAGAAAATGTTCGGTCAGCCTGATCCGGTCGCCCAGCAACGCTCCCTGGGTGAATGGGCTCGAGGGATCGATCGAAAGCACCGCGATCTCACGGTCGAGCTTGCGCAGTTCGGCGGTGAGGGCGCCGATCAGGGTGCTCTTTCCGACCCCGGGGGGTCCGGTGAATCCGGTGATTCTCGCCTTGCCGGTCCTGGGGAAGATCTCGCGGACCAGGTCCCACCCGGCCGGATCGTCCGATTCGATCAGGGTTATCGCCCGGGCGAGGGCGCGTTTGTCTCCCGCGACAAGGCGCTCGGCCAGGGGTGAAATGGTGGCGGACGTCTCGTTCATCGCTGCCGTCAGTCTAGAACCTGAACCGGGGGGCCGGTCCGCGCGCGGCCGGACTGGACCACGGGTGTCCGCGGCGAGACGGAGGCTGCCCCAATAAAGTGCGACCGGCCTTGATCCGTTCGATTACATTCTTCGCCCGCAACGGGATGCTCCGGCCCAAGTACGCGCTGCTTTTCTGGCGATACCTCTGGCGGCGCCTGCTGACCGGCTCCGGTCGCCGCTGGAAGACGCACGGGCCGCTGTTCCTCGGATCCGGCCTTCAGCTGCAGACGGGGCGCGATGCCTCCATCGAATTCGGCAAGTTCGTCTGGATCGGGCACGGAACGAAGATCCGCTGCCACGAGGGTTCGGTAGAGATCGGCCCGAAATCCGTATTCGGCCAGGAATGCACGATCTCCGCCTACGAAAAGGTCCGGATAGGGGCCGAATGCGTGGTCGCCGACCGGACCATGTTCATCGACTTCGACCATGGTGTGGTGGAGGTCGAGCGGGCGATCCGCCACCAGGGCATCTACACCGAAGAGGTGCGTATCGGTTCGAACGTCTGGATCGGCTACGGGGCCTGCGTGCTTCGGGGGGTGCGGGTCGGCGACAACGCAATCATCGGGGCGAATTCGGTGGTCACCAGAGACGTTCCGGCCAACGCCGTGGTCGGGGGCGTTCCTGCCCGGATTCTGCGGATGCGCGACGCACCGGAGCACCTCACCTGGCCCGACCCGGTCGAACCGCAGCCGGGTGCCCCGGGCGTCCTGAGACTCCCCGAATAGACCGGCCGGGACCCGGAAACGGCCCGGCGGCGGGCCGGCGTGGCGAGGTTCAGGTCCGGTCGGAGACCGGGGCCAGGTCCGAATAGAGACTGAGCGTCTGGCATGCCACGTCGGACCAGTCGAATAGCTGAATGTGATTCAGGCCTTCCTCGACCATCCGCCGGCTCAGCTTCTCGTCGCTCAGAACCTGGATCGCGGCCTCGGCCAGGTGTTCCGGGTCGCTGGCCCTGAAGCGGAGCCCGGCTCCGTCAACCGGGACGACCTCACGCAGCCCTCCGGTGTCGGCCGCGATGCAGGGACACTCCGAGGCCATCGCCTCCAGGGCGACGAGTCCGAACGGCTCATAGATCGAAGGCACCACGGTCAGCTCGGAGATCCGGTAGAGCGAATGGAGCACGTCGTCGCCGATCCAGCCGAGGAACGTCCCGTGGTCCATCAGGCCGAGCTCTTCGGCCTGGCGATGGAGTTCGGTCTCGTGGGTGCCCGAGCCGGCCACCAGGAAGCGGGTGTCCGGAACCGCCTCGATCACCCTGGGCATTGCCTCGAGGGCGAGCTGGAAGCCCTTTTCGTAGACCAGCCGCCCGATCAGCAGTACGAGGCTCTCATCGGGTGCGGCGAACTCCGAGCGCAAACGGGCCAGCTCGGCCGGGTCCTCTACGGGCATGTCGTCGGGGTCGATCCCGTTGGGAATGACAGTTATCCGCTCCTCGCCGACCGCGAAAATGTCGGCTATCTGCTCCCGCATGAAGTGCGAACAGGCGATCACCCGGTCGGACCGGTTGGCGATCCACCGCTCGACCCCGTGGATGTGCGACTGGGGGTGACTCTCGACCCAGCCCTGGTGGCGGCCGTACTCAGTGGCATGAATCGTGGTCACCAGCGGGGTGTCGAAGCGCCGGGCGAGGTGGTCACAGGCTCCGGCAACCAGCCAGTCGTGCCCGTGGACCAGATCGAAGTCGATACGGTCGCCGAGCTCGACCCCCGCCGCCAGCATGTCCGAGTTCATGCGCTCGACCCAGGTGACGAATTCGGCCAGATCGGTCGGACGCTCGGGCTCGACTATGCGATGGATCTGCACACCGGCCACCTCCTCCTCAACCGTGGCCTGATCCCCGCCCCTGGTGAGTACGTGAACCTCGACCCCGAGCTCGACCAGGGCCTCGGAGAGCTTGCGCACGTGCCGGGCCAGTCCGCCCTCGATCAGGGGCGGGTACTCCCAGGAGATAGTCAGGATGCGCGGCTTGGGCATTCAGGAACCGTTGTTTTGGCGGGAGAAGTGACTTCTCTGTCTAGGGAATAAGCATCGGAGTCAGGCTCAAATCCGGCGCCAGCGATCGGATCCGCGAATCGAGTGGTACGTCAGGAGCCGATTGTAGGGCTTCAAGAGCGCTGTGGGCGTGCTGCGTCGCCCGGTCAAACGCGTAGTCGCCCGCTTCGCGCCTGCTGTCAAGAAAGGCCCAGTCGCTGGATTGGACCAGCATGAGCTCCCGGACGGCCCGTTCCGCCCGGCAATGATCGAGGCCGCCGGCGACGGCTTCGGCCACCCGGAGCTCCAGGCGGCGGGCAGCCCAGGTCAGGTCGTCGACCGCCGGCGCATCCCAGGTTCTGAAGTCTTTCTGCTCGCCCCACGTGGAGGCTTTCAATTCGGCCTCCCGGGACCCTCCGGGCACCGCGGCCCGGTCAAGGGTTACCAGGCGGATGCCGCGGCCCCCGGCCCGGTCGAGGACGTGCTCGAGCCAGCGCGGTCCGTCAGACCACCAGTGCCCGAGCAGTTCGCAGTCGACCGCGAAGACCAAGGTCCCCCCCTTCCCGGTGCGCTCGCGGTAACCGGCCAGACGCTCGGCCGCGGCGCTCAGGAACTGGTCGGCCTGGTCCGACGCCTTGGCTGAAGCGGCCTCGGGGTCGAATGGCTTGCCGTCAATCGCAAAAACGTGCATGCCGTTCAGCGAGAGCCGGTGGAAATCGATGTACCCGGGCCATGACGGATATCCGTCCATGTCCCATAGCCGCGACACCGACTCCCAGTCGATCCCGAAGGCGACCGGCCCGGCCTCGGTAGCGACCGGCCCGAGCGCCTCGTCGCCACCCGAGTGCCGGCTCTGGTCGATACAGAACCAGCTCACCCCGTGACGGGCGAGATCCCATTCCAGGCCGGGGACGTAGGCGCACTCCGGCAGCCAGAACCCGCCGTGCCAGCCGAACCGCCGCCGGTGCGACCGGATCCCGGTATCGATCTGGAGGTCAGACCCGGCCTTGGTGGCCAGAAGCGGAAGCAGCGCGTGGGTCGCTGCCGAGGCAGCCAGCGAAACCCGGCCCGATCCCACCGCCGACCGAAAGGCCTCGAGTGGCCGTCCGTCGTGGCGATCGAGCAACTCGAGCGCCCGGGAATACCGGCGCCGCTCGGCCTCGGCCGCCGCGCGGAGCTCCGGATCGACCGAATCGAGATCCCGCTCGGCCGCATTGATCCGATGGCTGAGCAGGAATTCGCGAAGCCGCTCGGGCACACCCGGAGCCTCCAGTTGGTCGGCCAGAACCGGGGTGACGGTGAGGGTCAGCTCGCGGGCCACCTCGAGCACCGGCAAATACGACCTGAGCACCGCGTCAAAGAGCCATTCCTCGCCGAACGGATAGGTGCCGAACCCTTCGACGTAGGGCATGTGTGAATGGAGGACGATCGCGAGATCGCCGACCGGGTCAACCGGGGACGTCGATGGCCGGGAAAGCCCGGACGCGGCGGTCCGGCCGCCGTGCTCAGACATGACAGACGGCGATGAAGTCCAGAGCGCTTTCGAGGTCGTGGTTGCTGAGGCGGAAGTCGGTGGCCGCTATCGACGGGGTGAACCGGTCATAGAAGGGCCCGGTTATCCCGAGGCCTGCGTGGATGCGGTCCCAGCCGAGCGAAAGAGCCAGTTCGTGCCATTTCAGCTTGCCGGCATGGGCCAGGCCGAAGATCTCCACTCTCGAGTAGTGCGGCTCCAGAAGGGCCCGGTACTCCTCCAGGCGGTACTCCCTGATGTGCCAGGGATTGTCCGACTTCTCGGCCCCCTCGGGCGCCAGGGTGAGCAGGTTCGGGGTTGAGATGTAGGCCACCGGGGCGCTTCGGGCAAAGCCCTCCAGCAGGGAATCGGGATCCTGGATGTGCTCGATCGTCTGCAGAAAGACGATCGCGTCCCGTTCATCTTCAAAGCTTTCGACCAGGCCCCGGCGGAAGGTCAGGTTCGCCGAGCCATAACGCGCCCTGGCGTGCTCGAAAGCCTCAGGGTTGGCGTCGACCGCGATCACCTCGGCCGCCCGGTCGGCGAGCACTGCGGATCCATAGCCCTCACCGCAGGCCAGATCGGCGACCGCAAGGCCGCCGACCCGCTGGGCGATCCACTCGTAGACGGCGAGATGGCGGCGGTACCAGTAGTTCTCTTCAGGTACGTCGGGAAGGGTCCGCTCGCCGGTCAGATCAAGCGGCGGGACCCCCTCGGGCTGGTCTGACTGGGTGTACGTGTCGGTCAAGGGCAACGATTCTTCCCTATCTTTCTCCGCCATGCCCGCTTCCCCGTCAGCCACGCCGGACCACATAAAGGATGTCAACACGCGGTACCACGACGCTGCCGCGGAGAGCTACGACGCAAAGTGGGGGATCGACTTCAGCGAGATCGGCCAGAAGCAGGTCGAGCTGAAGGCGGTGAAGGCGCTCGGAGATCTTCCGGCCGAGCCCTGGGGAGACGCGCTTGAAATCGGGGCAGGGACCGGCTACTTCTCGCTCAACCTGGCGGCCCGGGGATTGATCGAGAACCTGACCGCGACCGACATCTCACCCGGGATGCTCTCCTCGCTCTCGGAAACGGCGGATCGGATCGGAGTTCCGGTCAGGACCGTGGTCTCCGAGGCCGAAATCCTGCCGTTCGACGATCACAGCTTCGACATAGTGCTGGGCCACGCCGTCCTCCACCACATCCCCGATCTCGAACGGGCCTTCGGTGAATTCTTCCGGGTCCTCCGGCCCGGAGGCCTGATCCTTTTCTGCGGCGAGCCTTCCCGGCACGGCGACCGCCTGGCGATCCTGCCGAAATGGGCGGGGTCGGTGGCCGCTCCCGCCTGGCGGCGCCTGATCCGGGCCCGGGCCCTCGAACACACCGAAGAGGAGCTGGCCGAAGACGAGTACAACCTGGAGCCCGAGGTCGATGTCCACGCTTTCGCGCCGGACGATCTGAAGGCGATCGCCCTCCGGGCCGGCTTCACCTCGACCAGGGTCCGCGGCGAGGAACTGGTGGCAAACGTCTGGGGCTGGGGATTGCGATCGATGGAAGCGACCGCGGTGCCGGAAACCGTCCCGGTGCGATGGCGGAACTTCGCGTTCAAGAGCTACCTGTCGATGCAGAAGATCGACACGCGGGTCCTCGAGCCCCGTCTCCCGGCGGAGCTTTTCTACAACCTGCTGCTTTCGGCCAGAAAAGGGCCCTGACCGGCACCGGCGGCTCCCTCGGGCGGGGGAGCTACCCGCGGTGACGCACGCGGTACAGCCGGACCGCCTTCTTCAGTCCCTTGAACCTGTGCTCCCCGACCTTCGATACGCGGAAGCCGTCCCCGGCCGCCTCGACCGCCGCCGACTCAGCCAGGACACTGTCGGGCCGTGCCACCGCGGTGATCCGGCTGGCCAGGTTCACCGGATGCCCGAACCAGTCCCCTCCCTGGGGGATCGCATGGCCGCGGGCGACGCCGACTCTGAGCGCCGGCAGCTCTTCCCCGGCGTCCCGGCCGACGTCGACAAACCGGACGGCCGCGTCCATCAGGGCGGCGCCATCGGTGGAAACCAGCATCGCCGCATCACCGATCAGCTTGACCAGCCTGACCTCGGGATTGATCACCTCGATCGCCACCGACTCGAGCAGTTTCGCGACCGAGCCGATCCGCTCCAGCTCGGAGCGCTCGCCGAGGCGGGTGAAGCCGACCAGATCAGCGAAGCAGATCGATATCTCGGTTGACTGGCTGGTCCCGAACCAGCCCGGCGCGGTAGCGGCGATGACGTCGCCACGCAGCTGATCGAGCAGGTGGGCTCTGAGGGCGTAGACCGCCGCTGCTTCCCCCAGGGGCATCAGCTCGGTCGCCGCCTCGCGCAGCCCGAAAGCGGCGTCGTACTCATCGGCCTCGGGATCGATCAGGCCGTCGGCTATCAGGTCGCGGTGTGCCTGGGCCATCTGGGCCGCTGCGCTGCCGACCCGCCGGCTCACCGCGAGGAGCCGGTCGGGCGGTATGCCGGCGTCGAGAAAAAGACGGAAGCGCTGAGCCGCCTCGAGGTCCTCCGGCCCGAAGGTCCGCTGGTCAGGGTCGGGCTTCGGGAATCCGAGGGCTGTGATCAGCGCCTGCAGTTGTGCCACCTCCAGATCGGACTGGGCCGCGATCTCACGCGGGGTGAGCTGACTGGTCTCGCGCCCCAGAGCCATGTCGGCCGGCAGTAGCGGCAGCCGCTGCTCCTTTACCTCCTGGCGCAGCGTCTCAAGCCCGATGCCCTCGTCATAGAGCTGGTCCAGCAGGCGCAGCCGGGCAGACGCGGCCTCACCTTCGAGGCCCTCAAGTAGGCCCTCGTCCTCAAAGTCAGGACGATCAGGCATAGGCGACCGCTCCGCCACGCCGGGGATCGCCGCCGCCGCCGAGGCGACCGCTCCCGGGGTCCCGCGTGACCACCTGGACCCCCCCGAAAAAGAGGTTTCTCTCCGACCAGCGAAAGACCTCCTGGCCGCGCTCCTCGAGACGGGCCAGCGCCCGGGCGTCAACCCCGGGCTCGGCCTGGAGCAGGCCCCCTTCCAGGTGAATCCGGGGGGCATCGACCGCAGCCTGGGGAGCGAGCCCTCCGGCCAGCAGGTTGAGGGTCGTCTGCAGGATCGCCGAACGGATCCGGTTCGAGCCGGCACTGCCCAGCCCGGCCACAACCTCGCCCTGGCTGAGGATCAGGGTCGGCGACATCATCGAACTGACCCGGGTGCCGGGAGCCGCCTGGTGAAAACCGAGCGGATTGAGGTCCTCTTCCCCGAGCATGTTGTTCAGATGTATGCCGGTCCCCGGAACGATCATGCCGGATCCGGTTCCGTTGGAGCATGTGACCGAAGCACACAGCCCGCTCTCGTCCATCACCGCGAGGTGGGTCGTAGAGCCCAGCCGGTCGTCCTGATCCAGGGCCCGGTCGAGCGACCCGGCTGCCAGGAACTCACCGGCGAAACCGGCCCGTTCCAGCTCTCCCGCAAAACTCTCGTCCCGGGCCAGGTTGGCGGCTTCCATGACTCTCGTCAGCTCGACCGGGCCGGGCTCGGAACCGAGGCGTTCCAGCAGGGCGAGACAGTAGGCGATCAGGATTCCACCGGCAGATGGCGGCGGATTGGTCAGGATCTCATGGCCGAGAAAACCGGCTCCGACCGGTTCGCGTGGAATCGGGCGATACGCCTCGAGGTCGGCCGCCGAGAGGATGCCGCCGCGTGAGCAGACGTATTCCTCGACCGCGTCGGGAACCTCTCCCGAGTAGATCGACGCCGCGCCCTCGACTCCGTAGCGCTCGAGGGCCGCGGCAAGATCCGGATCGCGCAGGATCTCGCCTTCCCGGAGGATGTGACCGTCCGGAGCGTAGATCGCCCGGGCCTCCGGAGTTGCCGTGTATATCGGCTCGAGGATCCGCAGCACGTAAGCCTGCTGGCTGTTGAGCGGAGAGCCCTCACGGGCCAGACTCACGCCAGAGCCGACCAGCTCTTCCAGCGGCACCGAGCCGAACCGCTCCAGGGCCATCTCGAGTCCGGCCGCCGTTCCGGGAACTCCGCACGAGGCGGCTCCGGCATTGAAGACCTGGGTGGTGGAGGCGTCAAAGTGAACCGGGACCGGGACCAGTTCTTCACCGAGTTCGTGTCCGCCCCGGCCCGGCGCGGCGACGAAGAAATCGATCACGACCGCCTCGCAGTCGGGCCCTTTGACGATCATGAACCCTCCTGCTCCGAGTCCGGTCAGGGCACTTTCAAGCGGAAACGAAGCCACGGCTGCGGCTACCGCGGCATCAACCGCGTTGCCTCCATCGCGCAGAACCGCCGCCCCGGCCTCGGCGGTCAAGGGGTGCCCGGCGGCGACCACCCCCCGCGAGCTCACGGATCAGGAAAGAAATTCGGGGACGTCACTGCTGCCGACCGAAGGCAGCGTACTCTCGCTTCGCCTGCCGGATCGACCGCTATCCCCTTTACGTTCCGAATCGGTCGACCTGAGCGAGGACTCCCTGCGTCCCGGGCCCGACTTGCTGTCGAACCGGGTCGCGACCACGGTGATCCAGATCTGGTCGTCGAGATCCTCGTCCACATTGGCACCGAAGATGATGTTGGCATCCGGGTGGGCGGCCTCGCCTACGGCCCGGGCCGCCTCGGACACCTCGATCAGGGAGAGGTCGCTTCCGCCGGTGACCGAGAGCAGGATCGAGCGGGCCCCGTCCATCGGCGTCTCGAGCAAGGGCGAGGAGATCGCCTTCTCGGCGGCGATCATCGCGCGGTCCGGCCCACTGCCCATGCCGATGCCGAGCAGGGCCCGGCCGGCGTCGGACATGATCGAGCGCACGTCGGCGAAGTCAAGGTTGATCACCGAGGGAAGGGTTACGAGGTCGGAAATGCCCTGGACGCCCTGGCGCAGTACGTCATCGGCCACCTGGAAGGCGTCAACCATCGGCGTCGACTGGTCGAGAACGTTTAGCAGGCGGTCGTTCGGGATGACGATCAGAGTGTCGACCTCACCGGCCAGCGCTTCGATTCCCTGGTCGGCCTG
>JAENXK010000206.1 GCA_016649615.1 Thermoleophilia bacterium | reverse complement strand
TGCACACCATCGACCCCGACATGCTCGTCAACATCGAGCACGAGGACGTCAGCCTCGGCCGCATCGAAGGCCTCGAAGTGGCTGCTGGAGTCCTGCTCGACGCCGCCCGCCGCGCGGGAATCCCCACATGACTACCCGCCAATCACCCGGCCTACTCGCACACGAAAGCGAGCGTCGGGCTTACTCTCCCAAATAGGGCTTGCTGAATGCAGGTCCATCTCCGACGGTCCGGGCCGAACCCGCGACCACGAAAGGAATCGACGATGATCCCACGCTCAACCCGTACCCGGCTCCCCTTCGTCATCGCCGCCGTGGCGACTGCATTTGCGCTTACCGCGTGTAGTGGCGGTGGCGCACCGCCGGCGACTGATACCGGTGGTGGCGGCGGTGGTGGTGATTCGGGCTACACCTTCGCGATAATCACCCACGAAACCCCAGGTGACACCTTCTGGGACCGGATTCGCGCCGGCGCGGAGCAGGCAGCCAAGGACACCGGGTCGACGCTGAAGTATTCGGCCGATCCCGAAGCCACCAAGCAGGCCACTCTCATCCAGGGCGCCATCGACGCCAAGGTCGACGGTATCGCGACCACGCTGGTGACGCCGGATGCTCTGATCCCGACGGTGAAGAAGGCCGTCGCCGCCGGTATCCCGGTCGACAGCTTCAACTCGGGCACTGACTTCTACCAGCAGGCCGGCTCGATTGCCCACTTCGCTTCCGATGAGAAGCTGGCCGGTCAACAGGCCGGCGCCAAGGCGAAAGCCGACGGGGCCACCAAGATCCTGTGCACCATCCAGCAGACCGGCTCGGTGGCCTTGGAGGATCGTTGTGCCGGTGTGAAGGACGCCTTCCCGAACACCGAGAACATCCAGGTCAACGGGGCGGACGATGCCGCGGTCACCTCGGCGATCCAGGCCAAGCTGGCCCAGGACAAGGACATCAACTGGATCATCACCCTCGGTGCAGCTCAGGCAGTGGACGCTCTCAAGGCGATGGACGCAGTGAAAAGCGAGGCCAAGCTCGGAACGTTCGACCTGAGCAAGGAGGCGGCGGAAGCGGTGAAGGCCGGAACGGTCCAGTTCTGCATCGACCAGCAGCCCTACCTGCAGGGCTACCTGGCTGTCACCCAGCTCTACCTCTACAAGAAGAACGGCAACATCCTCGGCGGCGGCAAGCCGTCACTGACCGGCCCGGCGTTCGTCGACACCAGCAACGTCGACGCCATCCTGCCGTTCATCAACCAAAACACCCGCTAGTCCCAGTCCAGGGGGCTGGACTCAGCGCCGGCCCCCTGGGCAACCCGTACCTGATCGGAGCCACCATGAGTCAAACTGTCAAGACTCCGCCAACGGCCGCGCCGTCGGAGTCTTCGAACCGAGTGACACTCGGTCTGTCTAATCGGCTGCTCGCCCGCCCCGAGGTGGGCGCCCTGGTGGCCGCGATCGTCATCTTCATCTTCTTCATGATCGTCGCTCCATCGTTCCGCTCGCCGGCATCCTTCTTCACCGTGCTTTACACGTCCTCGACCATCGGCATCGTCGCCGTAGCCGTCGGCATGCTGATGATCGGTGGCGAGTTCGATCTATCGGCAGGCGTCCTTGTCGCCTCCGCCGGGCTGTTGAACGCCATGTTCTGCTACAACCTCGGCATCAACCTGTGGGTCGGTGCGCTGCTCTCGCTGATCCTCTGCCTGGGCATTGGATTTCTCAACGGCTATCTGGTGATGCGAACCGGGATTCCATCATTCCTGATAACCCTGGGCACCTTCTTCATTCTGCAGGGGGCCAACCTCGGCGTGACCAAGCTGGTCACCGGATCGGTGTCGTCACCGAACATCAATCAGATGGACGGTTATGCGTCGCTCAACTACATCTTCGCTCACACGTTCCAAATCGGCTCGGTCCAGCTGAACATCAGCGTTCTCTGGTGGCTCCTCTTCGTAGTCGTGTCGCAGTACCTCCTGCTGCGGACCAGGGTCGGCAACTGGATCTACGCCGTCGGCGGAAACGCCGCTTCGGCCCGCGCGGTCGGCGTGCCGGTCGCCCGGGTCAAGATCGGCCTGTTCATGACCGTCGGGTTTCTCGGCTGGTTCACCGGCATGCACTTCCTCTACAACTACAACGTCCTCCAGGCCGGCACTGGTCTGGGTAACGAGTTCATCTACATCATCGCCGCGGTGGTCGGTGGCATCTTGATGACCGGCGGCTACGGCAACTCCATCGGCGTCGCGATCGGGGCCTTCATCTTCGGCATGACGAGCCTGGGCATCGTCTACGCGGGCTGGGATCCCAACTGGTTCAAGGCCTTCCTCGGCGTGATGTTGCTGCTGGCCGTGCTCGTGAACCTGTACATCAAGAAGCTCTCCACGACACGAAAGGTGGGCTAGTCATGACTGACACCCTCCAAGAGCACGCCGACCCGACCCTGCACAAGGGCGAGCCGCTGGTCCAGATGA
>JAENXK010000226.1 GCA_016649615.1 Thermoleophilia bacterium | reverse complement strand
GAAGACGAGCCCGAACAGACCACCGAGCAGGAGCGCCTGGGTGAGGCGGGCCAGCCATCGCGAATAGAGGCCGATCAGAAGCTCGATCCCCAGCATCACGCTCGGCGCCAGAAGCACCATGATCGCGGTGAAGGCGATCAGGTCAAGGCGGCCGGCCCGCATCATGGTGAACGCGTCGGGACCGCTCGAGGCTCCCTGGAAGATCGGCCAGGCGATGGCCAGGGCCCAGGCCCCTGCCAGTTCGGCCCAGCCTCGCGCCACCCGGCCGGAGCCGGGGCACCCGGATCAGGCGGTCCGGAGAGTTTCGACGGCGATTTGAGCGGCCTCGGTAGGGCTTTCACCGACTCTGACTCCCCTGGCTTCCAGAGCTTCCTGCTTGGCCTTCGCGGTCCCCGATGATCCCGAGATGATTGCCCCGGCGTGGCCCATCTGTTTGCCGGGAGGAGCGGTAAAACCGGCGATATATGCAATCACCGGCTTCGAGATGCTCTCGCTGATGAAGTCGGCGGCCCGCTCTTCGGCGTCGCCGCCTATCTCGCCGACCATCACGATCAACTCGGTCTCGGGGTCGGCTTCGTACAGCGTCAGGATGTCGATGAAGTCGGAACCGACGATCGGGTCGCCGCCGATGCCGACGATCGAGGAGTTGCCCTCACCCGCATGCTTGAGCTCGTTGCCGATCTGGTAGGTCAGGGTTCCCGACTTGGAGACGACTCCGATTCTGCCAGGATCGAAAAACTGCGCCGGTATGATCCCGACGTTGGCTTTCCCGGGGGAGAGCACGCCGGGACAGTTCGGTCCGATCAGCCGGACGCCCTTTTCCCTGGCCCGCCAGTAGATCGGCATCATGTCCATCACCGGAATGCCCTCGGTGATCGCGATTACGGTCCCCACTCCGGATTCGATCGCCTCGTTGATCGCGTCCCCGGCGAACCGGGCCGGGACGAAGATCATCGAGGTATTGGCGCCTTCGCGTTTGACCGATTCGGCGATCGTGTCGAAGACCGGGATGCCCTCGACGTCCTGGCCGCCCTTGCCCGGGGTCACCCCGGCGACGACCTGGGTCCCATAGTCGCGGTTTCTCAGTCCGTGGAAGCTGCCCTCGTGCCCGGTCAGCCCGGAGACGACCAGCTTCGTCTGGCTGTCGACAATGATGCTCATCGTCAGTCCCCCGCCAGCTCGACCACGCGCCTGGCGGCTCCGAGCATGGTTGATTCGTGGTGAAGGTGTGAGAAGCCGGCCTCGTCCAGCAGAGCCATACCCTCCTCCGAGTTGGTTCCGTCGAGCCGGACCACCAGAGGCAGGTCGAGCCCGGTTTTCCTGGTCGCCTCGATAATTCCCTTGGCGACCTCGTCGCAGCGGGTGATCCCGCCGAAGATGTTGAAGAGAATGGCCTTCACCTTGCTGTCGGAAGTGATCACATCGAGGGCATTGATGATCGAGTCCGCCTTGGAGCCACCGCCGGCGTCGAGGAAATTGGCCGGGGCACCGCCGGCCTGGGCGACAACGTCCAGGGTCGACATGCAGAGGCCGGCTCCGTTGCCGAGCACGCCGATGTCGCCATCCAGCTTGACGTAGGTCAGCCCCAGTTCTTTTGCCATCGCTTCCTGCGGATCCTCGATGGTTCCTTCGCTCAGTTCCTCCAGTTCGGGGTGGCGAAAAAGGGCGTTGCCGTCGATGGTCGTCTTCGAGTCCAGCGCGACCACCTCCCCGTCGGAGTTGACGATCAGCGGGTTGATCTCGATCAGAATGGCATCCTCGGCCTGGGCCAGTTCAACCAGCTTGACCAGAATCGCGGCGACCTGGTCGCCGACTTCGGCCGGGATGCCGGCCTTCTCGACCACGGACTTCGCGGTCTCCGGGTCGAGCCCCCTGAGCGGATCGACATGCTGCTTGACCAGGGCGTCGGGGTCGGATTCGGCAATCGCCTCG
>JAENXK010000018.1 GCA_016649615.1 Thermoleophilia bacterium | reverse complement strand
TCGATTCCGTAGAGGATCTCGCTCTTGTGAAAGAGCTCGCCCTCGGCCGAGTTGAGGTACTTCGGCTTCTGGTCAGGGCTTGTGGCCCGGGCGCCGAAGCCGACCACCCTACCTCTCGGATCACGGATCGGAAAGGTGAGGCGTTTTCGGAACCGGTCGTACATACCGCCCTTCTGGCCTTTCTGGGCCAGCCCGGTGCGAGCCAGCTCGGCCATGCTGAATCCCGCCTGCTGCCCGCGCACGATCAGGGTGTCCCAGGCCCCGGGGGCGTACCCCACCCCGAACTCCTTGAGGATTTCCGCCTCCAGCCCGCGGCCTTCGAGGTATTCGCGGGCCTTCGCGGCCTCGGGCGAGTCCTGGTAGGTGGCCGAATAAAAGGATGCCGCCCGCTCGAGCAGCTCGGTCAGACGGGTCCGCGCCCGGCGCCGCTCCTCGGCTTTCGGATCCTCCTCTTCGCGGGTGATCTCGACCCCGTAGCGATCGGCCAGCAGTTCGACTGCGGCCGGGAAATCGATGTTCTCGGTCGCCGCGACGAAATCGAACAGATCGCCACCGACCCCGCACCCGAAACAGTGGTAGAGCTTGTCGGTCGAGTGGACCGAAAACGAAGGAGTCCGCTCTTCGTGAAACGGGCAGAGGCCCGTATACCGGACCCCTTGCCGGCGGAGGTCGGTCCGGGCGGAAACGATCTCGACCATGTCCGCGGCGGCGCGGACCCGGTCAATGGTGTCGGGCGTGAATTTGGACAGGCGCCGAGTCTAAAGCCGCGAGCGCTCAGGCACGAAGAGCCGGGTGAAGTGCGTGATGCAGTAGCGGTCGGTCATGCCGGCCAGGAGGTCGGTCACCCGCTGCAGGTCTCCGGCGTCGGGGTCGAGCTCCGGTACCTGGTCGATCCGCTCGAGGTAGTACTCGAAAAGGATCTTCATCGTCTGCTGGACCCGTTCGTGCTCGGCCCTGGCCTCGGCGCCGAGATAGACGTTCTGGAACATGAACTTGCGCAACCTCAGCATCGCCTGTCCCATCTCCTCGGTCTGGCCAATCTCGTCCCGGTCGCGGGACCGCTCGACGATGTCCTTGACCAGCGCGTCGATCCGGCTGGCTCCGGTCGGTCCGAGCATGGCGATCTCCTCCTGCGGCAGGTCTTCCGGCATCAGGATTCCGGCCCGGACGGCATCATCGATGTCGTGGTTGATGTAGGCGACACGATCGACCAGCCGCACGATCTGGCCCTCCAGTGATTCACTCTTGTCCGACCCGGTGTGTTTGAGGATCCCTTCTCTGACCGGCTGGTTGAGGTTCAGCCCGCGCCCGTCACGCTCGAGTACGTCGACCACCCGCACCGAGTGTTCGTTGTGCCTGAACCCCTCGCCCCCGTGCGCCTTTACCGCCTCATCGAGCGCCTGCTCCCCGATGTGACCGAACGGCGGATGGCCGAGATCGTGACCCAGCCCGATCGCCTCGGCCAGATCCTCGTTCAGGCCGAGCGCCCGGGCGACCGTGCGCGCGATGCCGGTTGCCTCGAGGGTGTGGGTCAGCCGGGTCCGGTAGTGGTCGCCTTCCGGGGCGACGAACACCTGGGTCTTGTGCATCAGCCGCCGGAACGACTTGCTGTGCACGATCCGGTCCCGGTCGCGCTGAAACGGGGTCCTGAGCAGGTTGTCTTCCTCGGGCATCGCCCGGCTCGCCGGATACGAGGGGACGGCCCGCGCGGAGAGGACTTCCCGCTCGCGCTCACGGACCGTATCGGCGAATGACCCGGAATCGTCCCCCGGGCCCGGGCCGCTGAGGTCGTTCATCGTGCGGCCCCTTCGGCCGGCCGGCCCAGGCGGACGTGGGCGTGGTGTTCGAGGGTCTCGCCGATCGCCCTGCCTGCCTGCTTCACCGCCGCCGGATCTCCTCCCGGGACCTCGCTCATCGGCCGGCCGAGCGCATCGACCATGAACTGGTGTGCCTCGCCGGAGAACGGAAACGAGTTGGCCTCGCAGGTCGGGCAGACCACCCCGCCGGCCGCTCCCGAAAAGGCCGTCAGATGATCGGTAGAGCCACACCTGGAGCAGCCCGACAGTTCGGGCGAGAAACCGGCGGCCAGAGCCAGCTTGAGCCGGAAAGTGACCATTCCCGAAAGCCCGGCCGTGGGCCCTTCGGGGTCGGCGTCGACCAGGGTGAGATAGCGGCAGAGCAGGTTGTAGGCGGGGTCGTTCGGTTCGACCCCGTCGAGCAGGCGTAACACCGCGCCGCAGGCGTCACCGGCGGCGGCGATCCCGCGGGAGGACGAGCGCAGCCGGGCGTGGCCTTCGACCGTTTCGGCCGCGGTCACGGTATGCAGATCGCCCCGGCCCCGGTGCAGCACCAGACTGAGCCGAAAGAAGGGTTCGAGCCGTCCCCCGAAGCGTGACCGGGGCTTCCTCACCCCTTTTGCGATCGCCCCCAGCCGCCCGGATTCGCGCGAGTAGAGGTGCAGGATCCGGTCGGCCTCGCCGTACCGGATCGAGCGCAGGACAACCGCCTCGGTTTTGAAGTTCCCAGCCATGGCCCACTAAGGTTGCCGGGAGGCTCGGACGTCCCCCCGGTCACCCCGCCCGGCCGGCCGGGTCCGCACAGGGCGTCGGGGCCGGCCGCCTACCGGGCTCGCCTGCGGGGGCGTTTGCGGAGCCTTTTCTGACATCCGGGACAGAAGTAGGTCGAGCGGCCTCCGACCACGATCCGGACGATCGTCTCGCCGCACCTCGGGCAACCCTCGCCCTCGCGGCGATGGACCAGGAACTCGTTCTGCATCGCCCCGGATTCGCCGCGGGCGTCGCGGTAATCGTCGATTGAGGCGCCACCCAGGTCCAGTCCCCGCTCGAGCGACTCGACCACGCCGTCGCGCAGCGCCCGGTGATGCTCGTCCCGCATCGAGCCACCCGGAGAAAGGGGATGCAGGCCGGCCCGGAAAAGGGCCTCGTCGGCGTAGATGTTGCCGACCCCGGCCACGCCCTTCTGGTTGAGCAGAAACGATTTGAGGGGTCCGGTCCGGCCGGCGGTCATCGCGGCCATGGCCTCGACCGTGAACTCGGGCGAGAGCGGCTCGATCCCCAGCCTCGACCCGAAGTAGGCATCCAGCTCATCCGGTCCGGCGACGAACCCCCGGCCGAAGCGGCGCGGGTCCGAAAACCGGAGCTCACCGCCGTCGTCGAGCAGGAATCTGGCCCTGAGGTGCCTCTCGCCGGAATCGACCGCCGGGTCTGCCGATGGGCCGGCCTGCGACGTATCAACCGCCTGCGGGCTGCTGTTCGGGGAGACTCGGGGATCCCCCGGATTGGCTGATCCGTCGGGCTCCCTCAATACCAGTGAACCGGTCATGCGAAGGTGGATCACCACCGAGTTGCCGTCATCGAGCTCGAGCATCAGGTACTTGCCCCGGCGGCCGACATCGAGCACCTCCCGGCCGGCCGCGGCGCGCTCGAAAGCGGCCGCTGTCGACGGCTTGGAAAAGTAGGCGTCGAGCACCTCGACCGCTTCCAGCTTCCGGCCGACCAGGTCCGGTTCGAGCTGGCGGCGGATCGTCTCGACTTCTGGCAGCTCGGGCACCGCCCGGTTCTATCAGGTTGCCGCGACAGCTACGGCAGCCGCAACAGCGGCCGTTCTGCCATCGGCGGGCCCGTCAAGGGTAGTCGCGCCTGGCGGGCAGTCGCGCCTGGCGGCGGTTCAGGCCGGGGGCGCAGGCCGGCTACGGCGCCGGCTCGGCGGCCTGCCTGGCGCGGGTCGCGGCGTTGGCGGCGGCGATACGAGCCACCGGCACCCGGAACGGCGAGCAGGACACGTAGTCGAGACCGATCTTCTCGAAAAATTCGATCGACTCCGGGTCTCCGCCGTGTTCACCACAGACACCCAGTTTCAGATCCGGACGCGCCTCCCGCCCACTTGCTACGGCCAGTTTGATCAGCGCGCCGACTCCGGGGGTGTCGAGTGATTCGAACGGTGAGCGGTCGACAATCCGCTGACCCAGATAGACCGGCAGGATGTGTCCCTCGGCGTCGTCACGCGACAGGCCGAGGGCAGCCTGGGTCAGGTCGTTGGTCCCGAACGAGAAGAAGTCGGCCTGGCCGGCGATGTGGCCGGCGGCCATGCAGGCCCGGGGAAGCTCGATCATCGTTCCGACCTTGAAATCCGTGCCGACCTCCATGCCTTCCTCGCGGGCGACCGAAATCACCAGGTCCCGGATCATCTCCAGCTCCCGCTCGTAGTTGACCAGCGGAACCATCACCTCCAGCTCGGGCCTGCCGGCGGCCGAGCTGGTCACCGCCCGGGCCGCCCGCATCATCGCCCGCACCTGCATTTCGTAGATCTCGGGGTAAAGAATGCCGAGGCGACAGCCTCTCGTGCCGAGCATCGGGTTGACCTCCGACAGGCCTTCCACCCGTTCGATCATCCTTTCGGCTTCATCAACCCGCTCGGGTTCTTCACGCCGGATCCGCTCCAGCTCGGCCTCCAGCGAATGCATCGGCGGCAGGAACTCGTGAAGGGGCGGATCGAGCAGCCTGACGGTGACCGGCTCGCCTTCCATCTCGCACAGGATCCCCTCGAAGTCACTCTGCTGCAGCGGAAGCAGCTCTTCCGCCCGCCGGCGGCGCTCTGCCTCGTCGGCGGAGACGATCAGCGCCCGGACCTTCGGCAGCCGGTCCGCGGACATGAACATGTGCTCGGTCCGGCAGAGACCGATCCCCCTGGCTCCGTTCTGATGGGCGCGGGCTGCGTCCTCGGGCGTATCGGCGTTTGCCCGGACCTCCATCCGGCGGATTTCGTCAGCCCATCCGAGGACCGTCTGAAAGTAATCGTCGATCTTGGCTTCGACCAGCGGGACATCCTCGGTCGTGATCTCTCCCGTGGTGCCGTCGATCGCGATCAGCTCCCCCTCGCGTATCGTCGTCTCGTCTATCCGCATCAGGCGTTCTCCGGCATCGACCTCGACCTCCGCCGCGCCGCTGACGCAGGGGCGACCCATGCCACGGGCCACCAGGGCTGCGTGGGAGGCCTTGCCGCCTTCGCTGGTCAGGATTCCACGCGCGGCATTAAAACCGGCGACGTCGTCGGCTTCGGTGAACCGTCTCACCAGGATCACGTCGCGTCCTTCATGGCCGGCCTCGACCGCGGCTTCGGCGCTGAATACCGCTTCGCCTTTCGCCGCCCCGGGCGAGGCCGCCACTCCCCTGGCCAGAGCGCCGAACGGGTGGTCCGGATCAAACGAAGGGTGAAGCAGCTGGTCCAGCCGGTCGGCTTCGATCGTCGCCAGGGCTTTCGGCCGGTCGAGCAGGCCCTCGGAGACCGCGTCCACGGCAAACCGGACCGCGGCCCGGGCCGGCCGCTTGGCCGAGCGGGTCTGGAGGATGTAGAGGCGGCCCTCCTCGATCGTGAACTCGAGGTCCTGCATGTCGCCGAAGTGACTCTCCAGAGAGGCGATGATCTCCAGCAGGTCCCGGTGAACCTCCGGGAGAGAATCAGCCAGCTGGTCCAGGGCGAGCGTATTTCGGACGCCGGAGACCACATCCTCTCCCTGCGCGTCAAAAAGAAAGTCTCCGGACGGCTTCGGAGCCCCGGTGATCTCGTCGCGCGAGAACGCAACCCCGGACCCGGAGTTCGAGCCCATGTTTCCGTAGACCATCTGCTGGACGTTGACCGCGGTGCCCCAGTCATCGGGGATGCCATGGATCCGCCGGTACTCGACCGCTCGCGCTCCCTTCCAGGAATCGAAGACGGCCCGGATCGTCATCGAAAGCTGTTCGACCGGGTCCGACGGCAGCGGCGATCCGGTCTGTTCTTCGTAGAGCGCCTCGAACGAACCGACCAGTCTCTGAAGGTCGCCGACGCTGAGTTCGTTGTCAAATGTGACCCCGGCCGACCGCTTCGCCGCCCCCAGCTCATTCTCGTACAGCTCGCCGGGGATCCCGGCTACCACGTTGCCGAACATCTGGGCAAAACGCCGGCGCGAATCCCAGACGAACCGCTCGGAGCCGGACCTGCGGACAAGACCTTCGACGGTCCGGTCGTTGATGCCCAGATTCAGCACTGTGTCGAGCATCCCGGGCATCGATGCCCGGGCCCCGGATCGCACCGAGACCAGCAGCGGGTCGTCCGGATCGCCCAGGAATTTGCCCGCCCGCTGCTCGAGCCGGCCGATCGCTTCGTTGACCTGGCGCTCGAGTCCGTCCGGCTCGCGGCCCAGGCGCATCCAGGCGACGCAGGCCTCGGTCGTGATCGTGAAGCCGGGCGGCACCCGGTCCTGCCCGAGCACCCCGACCATTTCCGCCAGGTTCGCCCCTTTGCCACCCAGCAGCGCGACCATCTCGCGGTCGCCTTCGGCGAAGTCGTAGACAAGCTTGGAGGAGTCGGCCATCAGCGGTCAGATTAGCGATCCACCGGGGGGACGCCGTCTGCCGTCCGGGACCATCCGGGTTCCTCTGCACAACCGGGATGTCCTCACGCGGTCGGAATCAACCGGCTTCAGCGTTCGGAATTCGCCCTCGGATGGGCACTGAAGTAGACGTCTTTGAGCCGCTGCCCGGAAAGGTGGGTGTACATCTGGGTGGTTGCGACGTCGGCGTGGCCGAGCATCTCCTGAACCGCCCGCAGGTCGCATCCTCCGGCCAGCAGGTGGGTGGCGAAAGAGTGGCGCAGGGTGTGCGGGCTCATCCGGTCGTCCAGCCCGACCGCCCGGGCGTGGGACTGGACGATCTTGTAGAGACCCTGGCGGGTCAACGCCTTGCCGCGAAAGTTGAGAAACAGAGCTTTTTCCGAACGACCCCTGACCAGCTCCGGACGGCCCGAGCGCAGGTACGCCTCGATCGCGTAGATCGCGTGCCGGCCCAGCGGAACGATCCGCTCCTTGTTGCCTTTGCCCCTCGCCCGGAGCATGCCGTTGTGGGTGTCGACATCGGTCATCTCGAGTCCGGTCAGCTCCGACGCCCGCAGCCCGCACGCGTACATCACCTCGAGAATCGCCCGGTCCCGCGTCGCCTGGGGCGCGGACCCGGTGGGAGACGCCAGGAGACGGGAAACCTCCGCCTGGTTCAGCACCTTCGGCAGCTTCTTCGACCGGCGGGGCGTGGTCAGGCCCACGGTCGGATCATCGGTCAGCAACTCCTCCCGGCGCAGGTGCTTGTAGAAGGAGCGCAGGGCGGCGGTCTTGCGGTGCACCGTCGAGGCCGCCAGGTTGCGTTCGCCGTCAGCCGACTTCAAATCTGCCACGAACTCCGACATCTCGGCCGGAGTGACCTCAACCGGATCGATCCCCTGTTCCCTGAGATAGGCCCCGTACTGGAGCAGGTCGGTCCGGTAGGCGTTCAGAGTGTTGCGTGAAAGTCCCCGCTCGAGCTCGAGGTAGGCCAGGAACTCGAGCAGCAGGTGCTCAAAACGGGCGCTCGCGGCGTCAGGCTTCGCGGGGGCTGCGGCAGGGGGCATGAGCAGCTTTTCGTGATACCCCCGACCATCCCTCTCGCCGCAAGCAATCCGGCAGTCACGCCGGGGCCTGTCCGCCCGATGTCGGCGCGATCGACCGGGTTCAGGCTCGTCGCCCCTCTGTTTTGCGGCCCGCCTATCGGTGGATCAGCTCGGCAATGCGGGAGCCGGCAGCGAGTGGCGCGGCGAAAAAGACCGGATCCTCGTCCAGGTCGCGGCCCATCGAGCGCCGGGGCAGGCCGGAACGGGCGTAGCCCTCGAGGTCTACCGGCTCAAGGGTGATCCGGTGCCTGCCTTTTCCGGCACGCCCTACCAGGTCTTCAGCCTCCTCCGGGTTGAAATCTCCGGCAGGTTCCGGCAGGGGCAAGTCGACTCCGTCCAGCAGCAGCTCGAGAACCGCCTGTGTGTGATGACTGAGGCCCCGGTGACGGGGCCGGGGGTCGGCCGCAGAGAGCCTCGGGCAAAGGACCGCCGGTGCCCCCAGTGCCAGGGCACCGTGAAGCACGTCGAGCGCGGCCATCCCGCCGTGGCCGTAGGCGGTGGCCGAGCCGAGGATCCCGGGGCCCGGCCCGGCGATCACTCCATCAAAGTCCCCGGCGCCGGCGGCGTCGATGGCCCCGACCAGGGTGATCGCCTCGGACGCCCCGCCGTAGGCCGGGCCGGCGGTGATGTGGCCGGCCAACAGGCCGCGATCGCCCAGTTCGGTGACATCGCGCGACAGCGATCCGGGCAGGGCGCCGCCTCCGGTCTGCACATAGGCGATCCGGGGCGGTTCATGGCCTTGTTGCCTGGCGGTCTCGGCGACCGCCCAGGCGGCAGGGGCGAGGTGGCCATGCAAGCCGATCGCCAGGACGGGAGCGAACGACTCCGTCCGATCGGGCGGGGGCCCTCCCCCGGTCCCGGCTGAAGCGCCGTCAGGTCTTTCAGTCGCGCCCGCATCGACCCCCCGCTCGATCGTCTCCACCGCGTGCTGGAGCGGGCTGTAGTTCAGCTTCATCACGTGCTCTTCCCGGCTTCCCTCGCCCGAAAGTCCACGGGTCAGGTTGACGTGAACGATGTCGAAGCCGCCCGAGCCGAGACCCAGATCGAGCGCCTCGGTGTTGACGATGACTTCGTCGCCGACTTCACACGGGCCGATCAGGACAGGGTCGGACCAGGCCCGCCGGACTTCGCCTTCGCGCCCGGAGCCGCCGCCAGCTTCGTCCCCGGGACACGCGCCACCGCCGGGCGCTGTCCCGGGCGCGGCTTCCAGTTCGATCTCGAGCGGATCGGCCGAGACGACCCTGGCCCGCATCAGCTTGAGCACTGCCCCGCCTCCCTCACTTGCCCGCCTCGCTGATGATCGCTTCGCAGATTTCCAGCATCTCGCCCAGATTGGCCTGGGGCACGGTCTCGTCGGCCGTGTGGTTTTCGAAAGTACCGTTGGCGAGCAGCAGAAAATCGCGCCCTTCGGCGATGAAAACGTTGGCGTCGGAGCCGCCGCCAGTCGAGATCCGTTCCGGCTGGTAGTCGCGGGAGCGCAGTGCGGCCTCCGCGATGGCCAGCGAGCGGGCGTCGTCGGGAATCCGGTAGCCCCGGAAGTGCTCATAGGTAGTGATATCCACCTCGCACCCCGCCTCCGAGGCTGCCCAGACCATGGCGTCGCTCATCGCAGCGATGACCTCAATCACCCGGTCGGGATCGATCGAGCGGGCCTCACCCCCGACCCGACATGACCCGGGGATTACGTTGCCCGAGGTGCCACCTTCGACCGTGCCGATGTTGGCGGTGGTTTCGTCGTCCAATCGGCCCAGCTCCATCTCGTCGATCGCCGAGGCCGCCGCGGCGATCGCCGAGCGGCCCGACTCCGGCTTGAGCCCGGCGTGGGCCTCGACCCCGGTGAAGTCCGCCTCGATCGCCATGTGGGTCGGCGCGGCCGTGATCACCTCGCCGATCGGGGTCGCGTGGTCAAGCACGTAGCCCACGTCCGACTTGAGCAGCGAGGTATCGAACTCCGCCGCGCCCCTGAGGCCCTGCTCTTCGGCCACGGTGAACAGCAGCTCTATCCCGGTAGCCGGGGGTCCGACCGACGCCGGTGAGCCGGCCGCGTGCCTGGCGGCAAGCTCGACCAGGACCGCGACCGCCGCTTTGTTGTCGGCCCCGAGGATCGTCTCTCCGCGACTGCGGTAGATGCCGTCGTCGAGCACCACCTCGATCGGGCCGTCGTGGGGCACCGTGTCGAGGTGGGCGCAAAAGCAGACCCATCCCGGCCCCTCACCGGGGATCCGGGTCAGCAGGTTGCCGGCCCCGGCGCCGGCCGGAACGGCAGCGTCGTCTTCGAATACTTCGAGACCGAAGCCCTCAAGCTCCCGCCTGACCTCGGCCGCGACCTCATCCTCTTCACCTGTAGGGCTGGAGATCTCGCACAGGCGCGCGAACCGGCCCATTGAAGGCCTCAGGCGGTCTCTGAAGGAGAGCCGCGCCTCTCGAGATTGCCCCTCATCAGCTCTCGACTCTTTCCTCGGCGATTTCGGTCCGGCTGCCCCGGAGCTCGGCCGCTCGCTCCGCGGTCGCCTTCATGAACTCCCGGAAGAGCGGCTCCGGGCGGTTCGGCCTTGAATTGAACTCGGGGTGGAACTGCGAAGCCACGTAAAAAGGATGGTCGGGCAGCTCGACGATCTCGACCAGGCGTTCGTCGGGTGAGGTGCCGCTGCAGACCAGGCCCTCGTCCTCGAGCCGGGTGCGGAGCAGGTTGTTGACCTCATAACGGTGGCGGTGGCGCTTGTAGATCACGGCCTCGCCGAAAATCTCCAGTGCCCTGGTCCCGGGGTGGATCTTGACCGGGTCGGCGCCGAGCCGCATAGTGCCGCCCATGTCGGAGACCTCTTTCTGCTCGGGCAGCAGGTCGACCACCGGGAACGGGGTCTCGGGGTCGAACTCGGCCGAGTTGGCGCCGTCCATGCCGGCCAGCGAGCGGGCGAACTCGATCACCGCGATCTGCATGCCGAGACAGATGCCGAGGTAGGGAATGCCGTTTTCCCGCGCATAGCGCGCGGCCTCTACCTTGCCCTCGACTCCGCGCTCACCAAAGCCACCCGGGATCAGGACTCCGTCGACCCCGTCCAGCCGGGTCAGGTCGAAATCTTCGGAATCGACCAGGTCCACCTCGACTTTGACGCCGTTGTGAATTCCTCCGTGTTCCAGCGCCTCGATCACCGACTTGTATGAGTCGGCGAGTTGCACGTACTTGCCGACCAGGGCGATCCGGACCTCGCCTTCGGCCCGGTCGGCCATCCGCAGCATTTCCTCCCACTCGGCCAGGTCCGGCGCCGGGCCTTCCATGTGGAAGTGGTCGAGGATGAAGTCGTCGAGGCCTTCGGCCCGGTACATCAGCGGTATCCGGTAGACGTTCTCGACGTCCTGGCCGGAGATCACCGACTCGGTCGGGAGGCTGGCGAACTGGGCGATCTTCTTGCGGATGCTGTGCTCGAGACCGGACACCGAGCGGCAGATCAGGGCGTGAGGCTGGATGCCGATCCTCCTTAGCTCGTTGACCGAGTGCTGGGTCGGCTTGGTCTTCATCTCACCGGCGTGCTTGATGTAGGGGACCAGGGTCAGGTGGATGAACATGGCCCGGCGCGGCCCGAGGTCGGTGTAAAGCTGGCGGATCGCCTCGAGGAACGGCAGCGACTCGATGTCTCCGACCGTGCCGCCGATTTCGGTGATCACGAAATCGACCTGTTTGGTCTCGGCCACAATCAAGATCCGGTTCTTGATCTCGTCTGTGATGTGCGGGATCACCTGGACCGTGGCGCCCAGGTAGTCCCCGCGACGCTCGCGGTTGATCACCGCGTTGTAGACCGATCCGGCGGTGACGTTCGAGGCCCGTGAGGTGTTTTCGTCGGTGAATCTTTCGTAGTGGCCCAGGTCAAGATCGGTCTCGGCCCCGTCTTCGGTGACGAATACCTCGCCGTGCTGGAAGGGGCTCATGGTGCCGGGGTCGACGTTCATGTACGGGTCGAACTTCTGGATCTGGACCCGGAATCCGCGTGAAACGAGCAGGCGCCCGATCGAGGCCGAGGCGATCCCTTTCCCGAGTGCCGAGAGTACCCCGCCGGTGACGAAGATGAAGCGGGTTTCTCCTTGGCTGCGATCGCTCACTTGACTCTCCCCAGGGAGTCTATAAAGCGAAGGGGCGGAAATTCCTCGATCGTTTTCGATATCGAGCGGAACTCTCCGAATACCGTGATCGCGGCGACCACCACCAGCGCGATCAGCCGGCCGGTCTCGTCCAGTTCGGTCAGCATCCATACCCCGGCGATCGCTCCGGCCAGGTTGGAGCCGGTGTCTCCGAGCATCGCCCGGTCTCTCAGGGTGAAGGCGATCGAGACCACGAACGGGCCGACGAAAACACCGAGCAGCTCGATCGGCATGAGCGTCCTCCCGAACAGGCAGAGACCGATCAGCAGCAGAAAGAGTGCCTTCTCGACCCGTCCCCCCCGCAGGTCGAGCAGGTTGAACAGGTTGGTCGCCAGGATCAGCAGAGCCACGTCCCTGATGTACCCGAGCCACTCGTTGCCGGTCCCGGCGACGACGTAGGCGGCCAGGGCGAGTGCGCCCAGGGCCTTGACCGCCCCGGTTGACAGCTCGCCCCTGGAGATCGCAGCGGCGTGACCGCGCCAGCCTCGAGGAGTGTCCTGGTTCGAACCGAGTCCCAGTGAGTCGTCCAGCAGCCCGAGAAACGCGATCCCCATCAGATAGACGATCCACCGCCTCAGCCCGGGGTCGAGCAGGTCCAGACCGGCCCGGTCGTCGAGTACGGCCAGCGGGGCGAGGCTGACCAGTGAAGCGGTCAGCAGGATCGCCCCGAGAGGAAAGGCGAGGTGCTCGCCCCGGTAGTTGATCCGGACAAGCCCGGCCCGCACAAGACCTCTGGTTCCGGCCGGTACGATCAGGATCGCCACCAGGATCGCGATCGGGAGACCGGCCCAGGTGACTGCTCAGCCCTGCTTTCCGGCTGACTGCTGCCCGGGACCGCCGGGCCTGACCGGTATCAGCAGCTCCGGAAGGACCCGGTCGGCACCTTCTTTGACCCCGAAGCTGCCCTCGGCCCCGCCGAGCGCGAAGACCAGGCTGACCTTGCCGGCGGGCTGTTCGATGTTGTCGACGCTGCTTACCTGATTGTCCGAGAAGAAATCGATCGAAGACGGATCGGTCGAGACCTGCTCGACCCCGACCAGCTTCGCCCGGGTCGATTCGGCGCCTTTGATGATCGCCTGGTCGAACAGTTCACTCTCCGCCTTCTCTTCGGGCTCGAGGTCGCTCAGGTCGGCGCGAAAGAAGACCAGGCCGTCGAGATTCCCGAACCGGCCGCTCGACTGCGACATCAGGTCGCTGCCGGTCGCCCTCAGGACTCGCCCGCCGTTGACCATCTGGCGCCCGACCGTGAACCCGTACTTCTCCAGAAGCTCGTCCCGGCTGCCCTTGGCCGGCTTTCCGTCGCCGCGCAGAAGCCGGCCCGGTCGTTCGACTGACGGAGGCTGGCGGACTGCCCCGACCGCGACCAGATTCGCTCCGGTCGGCTGTAGTGCGGTCTCGACTGATTTGGTGATGCCGGAGGGCAGCTCGCCGAAGCTGACCAGCCCGATCCGCTCACCCTGAAGCCTTGAGCCGGTCAGCAGCGGGTAAGCGCGGTTGCCGAAGTTGTCAGACCACTCGAGGTCCTGGTTGAGGTCTCTGATATCGCTCCGGGCGTTGTCGAGGTCGCTGGTCAGGCTCTGCTCGAGGTCCTGCTTGGTGTTGCTGAGCACATCGCCACCGAACTCGGAGCCGATCAGGATCCCGATGGCCAGGGCGAGAAAGATCGCGGCCAGTGAGGCGGCGTGATAGCGGGCGCTGTATCCCATTGCGCAAGCTTAGAACCTGCTCCGGCAGGCAGGGCGCCGGTCAGATATCGAGCCAGATCTTGAACTTCAGCCAGATCAGGTCGAACAGGTCGGCCAGGGCAGGAGATGTGAGGACCACGATCACGGCCAGAACCAGGAATGCCCCGAGAAACATCAGCAGCGGTCCGGTCGAGAGTCCCGGGGTGTAGAGCCGGCTCACGCCCTTGGCATCGACCAGGACTTCGCCGATCCTCAGCCGGGTCAGGAAGGTCGAAGACATGCCGGCCCGGTCCTTGTCGAGGAACTCGATCAGGTTGAAGTGGGCGCCGACCGTGACGATCAGCGAAGCCCCTTTCTCGAAGGCCATCAGCATCGCCACGTCCTGGCTGGTGCCGACCGAGGGCAGGACCGTGTGCTCGAGTCCCAGATCGACCAGGCGCTGACGACCCGGAGCCCTCCCGCTGCTGTAAGCGTGGACGATCAGCTCTGCCCCGGCCTTCAATGTGGCGTCGGTGGCCGAATCCATGTCGCCGAGGATCATGTCGGGCCGGTAGCCGGACTCCCGGATCGCGTCGGCCCCGCCGTCGACCCCGATCAGGATCGGCCGGACATCACGAATGTAGGCCCGCAGTGTGCGCAGGTCCCGCTTGTAGTCAGGGCCACGGACGACGATCAGCACGTGGCGGTCGCGGAACTCGGTCTTCGTGTCGGGTAGCGGGATGTTGCCGCTGAGCAGCTCGCTCTCGTCCCGGACGTGGGTGACCGTGTTCTCGGCGAATTCGGCGAGCGCAAGGTGGATCTCTTCCTGCTGGCCGGCCAGTCGCCGGTCGAGGTCGGGCTTGAACTGCTCGAGCCCGGTCGCGACCGTGTTCCCGTCACGTCTCAACTCGGGGCCGACCAGCTCGACCGTCTGACCGTCCTCCAACAGGTCGAACAGGTCATCGTCGGGGAAATCGACCAGCCGAACCCCCGCCTCGACCAGGATCAGCGGACCGCGGTTCGGGTAGCGGTCGTCCGAAGAGGGCTCGTTGTTGACCACCGCGGTCACCCCGCTGGCGGCCAGGTCCTCGGCCGCGATCCGGTCGATGTTGCGGTGAGCGATCAGGGCGATGTCGGCCGGCCCGAGACTCTTGACCAGGTCCTTTGTCTTGCGGCCCGGGCGGATCCGACCCGTGGTCGTGGGGGGATCGGGTTCGGCGGCCCGGACTTGCTCGGGCTGCCCTCCGCCTTCTCGCCTGGAACGGAGCCGTTTGGCCAGGGTGCTCACCCCACGAGGGTAATGCCTACCGCCGGGAAGCCACCAGTTCGCGGGCGTGGCTGGTCGCAGCCTCGCTTTCCCCGCCGGCGCCGAGCATCCGCCGGATCTCGGCGATCCGGTCCTCGCCGGTGAGCGCCTTCACGCCGGCGGTGGCCGGCTCCGCGGCCGAATCCTTGTCAATCGCGAAGTGGTGGTCGGCCCGGGACGCGACCTGAGCCAGATGGGTGATCGCGATCACCTGCCGGTTCGCCGCTACCTCGTTCAACCGCTCACCGACCGCGGCGGCTGTATTGCCGCCGATCCCGGCGTCGATCTCGTCGAATACGAGGACCCGGTCCCGGTCACCGGTGTCGCGCCCGGCCAATGCCAGCATCACCCGGGAGAGCTCGCCGCCGGAAGCGGTGTCGCGGAGCGGCATCGCATCCATTCCCGGGTTTGGCGCGAGCATGAACTCGGCCCTTTCCGCCCCGTTCGGTCCCGGCCCGTCATCGTGCTCGACCAGATCGATTGTCAGTACGGCCCCGGCCATCGCCAGGGCCTCGAGGTCTCCGGTGACCTCGGATGCGAGCCGCGCCGCCGCTTCGCGACGTCCCGCCGACAGTTCCGCCGCCGCCTCGGACCGCTCGACTTCGAGCCCCCGGATCAGCTCGCGGACTTCCTGCTCGCGGTTTTCGCCATGTTCAAGACGGGCGATCTCGGATCGGCACTGCTCCGCGTGGGCCAGCACGGCCGCGACCGATCCGCCGTGTTTTCGCTCGAGCCGGTCGATCATCTCGAGTCGCTCCTCAAGCCCGGTCAGCCGGTCCGGGTCGGCTTCGATGCCGTCGCGGTAGCGGGCCAGATCCGCGCCCGCGTCCTCGAGTTCGAGCGAAAGGCTCTCGACCCGGTCAATCAGTGAATCCAGGCCGGAATCGAATCCCCGTGCCCCGGCGAGGCCCTGACTCGCCCGGGCCAGTGTGCCCCGGGCTCCATCGGACTCGCCGTCGCCGGTCAGGCATTCGGTGGCCTGAGCGGCCGCCTGGCGGAGGTCTTCAGCGTGGCGCAGGCGTTCCCGCTCGGACTCCAGCTCCTCCCGCTCGCCGGATTGAAGCGCCGCCGATTCGATCTCGTCCAGCTCGAATCGGTGGAGGTCAAGGTCCCGTTCCCGTGTCCGGTCACGATCGAGCAGGTCGCTGAGCTCTTCGCAGGCGCCCCGGTGCTCTCCGTATGCCTTGCGGTAGCGACCCACCCGGCGCTCCTGGGGCTCGCCCCCGGCGCCATCGACCATCGCCAGCTGGGCCGAGGCGATGGTCAGCCTGCGGTGCTCGTGCTGGCCATAGAAAGCGATCAGCCGCCCCCCCAGCAGGCGGAGGTCGGCCGCGGTAGCCGCCCTTCCGCCGAGGAAGGCCGAGGTCCGTCCGCCGGCCGAGACCCGGCGGCCGAGCACGATCTCACCGCTTTCGGCAGGCAGGCGCTCCAGCGCTTCTGCCAGGAGGGGGTCGTCCTCCCATCCCGACGGCAGATCGAATACGCCCTCGACCCAGGCCTCCGGGGCACCCGGGCGTACTATTCCGCGCTTTGCCTTGCCGCCCATGAGCAGGTCGAGCGAGTGGGCCAGAACGGTCTTGCCCGCCCCGGTCTCGCCGGTCAGCACGTTCAGACCCTGACCGGGGGCCAGCTCGGCCCGTTCGATCAGCAGCAGGTTTTCGATCCGGAGTTCACGCAGCATGGGTCCCTGTCTACCACCAGCGGCGGACGCAGCGGCGTTCAATATGCGCGTCCCTGCCGGTCGGCAGGAGGACTCCGCTCAGACCGCCAGGTGGCCGAATTTCTCGCGGATACGGTGGTAGAAGTTCGAGCCGGGAAGCTGGGCGAGCCGTGCCAGGCCAGTCCGGAAACGGACCTCGGCCTCGGCCCCGGGAGCGAGCTGGCCGATCTGGATTCCGTCGGCGGCGACATCGACGCTATCGCGACCCCGGTGGTTGACCACGTGGAGCACGTCGCCGGGCGCGACCACCAGTGCCCGGGCGGTCAGGGTGTGCGGCGCGATGTAGCTGACCACGTAGCCCTCGACACCCCAGGCCAGGATCGGCCCGTTGTTGGCCAGGTTGTATCCGGTCGAACCGGTCGAGGTCGCCGCGACGAGTCCGTCGCAGCGCACGTGGCCGACTTCTTCTCCGGCGATCCGGTAACTCAGTTCGGCGACGCTGGAGCGGGGAGGGCGGGCGAAGCTGACGTCGTTGAGGGCGATCGCGCTGGCAGTCTCGGTCCTGACTTCGAGCCCGGGCAGATCGACCAGCTCGGTGTCCCCGGCGAATGCCCGGTCGAGGCCGAGCTCGATCTGGCTGCCCTCGACCCCGGCCAGAAAACCGACCCGCCCGAAATTGATGCCGAAAACCGGTGTTCCGGTGCCGGACATGGCCCTGAGCGCCCTGAGCAGGGTGCCGTCGCCGCCTAGCACCACACAGAGGTCCGGCTCACGCTCACCGCGTTCCTCGCCGGTGACCAGGTCCCAGCCGTGTCGCTCGGCCGCCGCCCGGCATACCTCGACCGCCCGCTCGATTCCCTCGGCGTGGCCATGGGCGAAAAGCAGCGCGACCGGTCGGCTCATAGGGCCACACCTTCGCAGAGTGCGGCCCCGTTTTCCGCCCCCTCCCCGGCCTTGCCCAGCCGGAGGAAGGTTTCGAGGTTGCCCTTCGGTCCCGGCAGCCCGGTCGGCGCCACCCCGAGCAGGCTCAGCCCCAGCCCGCCGGCGAAGTCCGCGATCCCGGTCACCGCTTCACGGCGATCGTCGGGATCCCGCACCACACCGCCCCTTCCGACCCGCTTGCGGCCGAGTTCAAATTGAGGCTTGACCATTGCCAGTACTTCGCCGCCCGGGGCGACCGTCGCAGCGACAGCTTCAAGCACCTTGGTCAGGGAGATGAAAGAAACGTCGATCACCGCCAGTTCAGGCCGATACTCGAGGTCCGAAGCCAGCAGATTGCGGGCGTTCAGCCGCTCGATCACGGTCACGTCGGGGTTGGCCCGCATACCGGCGTCGATCTGCCCGTAAGCCACATCGAGCGCGATCACGTGGCGTGCACCGCGCTGAAGCAGGCAGTCGGTGAACCCGCCGGTAGAGGCGCCGACGTCCAGACAGAGCCGGTCCTCGACCTCGACCCCGAGCGAATCGAGCGCGTTTTCGAGCTTGATCCCCCCTCTGGACACATATCGCCTGGCCTCGGCGATCTCGATTTCCTGGTCGGGGGTGACCTCCTGGCTGGGCCTGACGGCCACCGCTCCATCGGTTCCGAGCTTCACCTGACCGGCCCGGACTGCCCTGGCGGCGGCGGTTCTCGAGGGGAAAAGGCCGCGCTCGGCGAGCAGCAGATCCAGCCGGGATCGTTTTTGAGCCATATCGGAAAGGTACCGCCGAAGCAGGTTTCGGCGCCGATCTGCGGTCGGCTGAATCGCCGATCTCCGGTTCGGTGAAATTGTGACCGCACGCACACACAAATGCGGGACTTCGGCGTAGTTTTCGTTCCGGATTCTGATCATGAACAAACGAACCGTCACACTCGAAACTCACAACGCCATCGTCATGGCAACCGCGCCGTTACTGATGGTTGTGCCTTTCCTGCTCAGTTTCAGCCCGGGAATCGGTCTCGCTTCCTTCTTTTCCGGCTGCGTGCTGATCGGAGTGGCACTTTCCGATGCGGCACCGGCCGAGCTTTTTGCCGGAATCGACCGCAACCGCCTTCCGGTCGCCGCACATGCCGACTTCGACCGGGCTCTCGGAGCCGTGATAATCGGCCTCGGAATCGCCGCCGGCATTGCCGGTGGTCAACCGCTGGCATCAATCTTCCTGGTCGGGTTCGGCGCCGCTCACATGGCACATACCGCAATTACGCGGTATAGCGCCCGCGGCGCATCATGAGCCCACCTACCTCCCAGTGATCCACAACACATAAAGAGATAACAATCTCTCTCCTCCCCAAGCAGTACCGAAAACCCCGCTTACCCGGCGGGGTTTTCGGCTTTCATGGCCCCGCACGCCTGCGTCCGGAGCGAATGTAGACAGGACGGGCAGAGGGGGCGAGATCTTGCCGTCGGGAGCTGTCCCTACCCTGAGCAGGTGAGGACTTACTCCCAACAGGCCGACCTCCTGGTCGAACAGCTCGAGGCCGAGTCCGCCCGGGGTATTCGCGAGCCAGGGATCGACCGGGATCTGGTCGCGCTGCGAAGTGCCTGGAGCGACCTGGAAGGCGATCAGAAAAGCGGAGTCGCCACGCTCTCCGGCCGGATCGCCGGGCTGGTAGCCGCGCGACCGGCTGAAAACGGGGCCGCGGCCTTTGGCGATCCGCCCCCGTTCGGAGAGGAGGCCGAGGCGACCCTGGCGCTCCAGGGACTCGAAGGGATCGAGACGGCCCCGGCCGCCCCGCTACGCATCTACGAGGGCCCGCCGGAGCCGGAGTCGGTTCTCCGGCACATGGGCTACGCCGGTTTCCGGCCGGGGCAGCGCGAAGCGGTCGAGGCGACCCTGGAAGGGCGGGACAGCCTGATCGTGATGCCCACCGGTGGCGGCAAGAGCCTCTGCTACCAGATCCCGGGGTTGGCCGGCCCGGGACTGACCCTGGTGGTCAGTCCGCTGATCGCTCTGATGGCCGATCAGGTCCGGCGTCTGCGCTCCGAGGGCCACCCGGCCGTGATGTTCGCTTCGGGGCTGCCGGACGAATCCCTCAGCGCATCGTTTGACGGAGTCAGGGACGGCTCGGCCCGGATCGCCTACTGTTCGCCCGAGCGGTTCGCATCGTCAGCCTTCCTCGATCTGCTGACCTCACGCGAAATCGACCTGCTGGCGATAGACGAGGCCCACTGCATCTCGGAATGGGGGCACGACTTCCGTCCCGACTACCTGCGACTGCCGAAGGTCGCCGACCGGCTCGGGCGACCGACCGTGATGGCCTGCACCGCGACCGCCACCCAGCAGGTCGCCGACGAAATCGCCCAGCGGATGGGGATGGAGGATCCGGCCCGGATCCACTCAGGGTTCGACCGCCCCAACCTGAGCTTCGACACGGTCGCTCTGGAGGGCAAAGGCTCGAAGGCGAGAAAGCGGGCCCTGCTCGAGCACGGGCTCGCCGATCCGGCCAATCGCCCGGCGATCGTCTACTGCGGCACCCGCCGGGACACCGAAGAGCTTGCGGATGACCTGAAAGCCTCCGGTCTGGATGCGGTCGCCTACCACGCCGGCATGCCGCCGGATGACCGGGCCTCGGCCCAGCACAGGTTCATGGACGGCGATGCCGAGATCGTCGTCGCGACCAACGCGTTCGGCATGGGGGTCGACAAAGCCAACGTGCGTTCGGTCTGGCACTGGGCGATCCCTTCAAGCGTCGAGGCCTATTACCAGGAGGCCGGGAGGGCCGGCCGCGACGGCAAACCGGCGCGGGCCGTACTGCTGGCGATGCGTTCCGACCTGGGGCGGCTGATCCGGTTCAACGAACGCCGCAAGGTCGATCCCGGCGATGTGAGGTCATACATCGAATCGATCAGCCGAGGCGGGAGCGGCGGATCCCGCCAGATCATCGACGCCCCCCGGAGCGACGAAGAACGGATCCGGCTCGCCGTGGCCGAGCGGGCCGGCGCCCTCCGCGTCGACCCCGCTCCCGGCGGCCGTCTCCAGATCGAGCTGGCGGCCGATTACGACCCGGGCGCCATCGCGGCCGCCTGCCGGGTGGCCGAAGACCGTGGCTGGAAGGCCTACCGCGCCGTTGAAGCGTTCAGTTTTTCCGACCAGTGCCGCCGGCGCCGGCTGCTCGACCATTTCGGCGACGATTCACCGACCGCGCCCTCGGGTCGGTGCTGCGACGTCTGTGATCCGGATGACTGGCTGCCCGATCCGGAAACGATCGCGGTGAAGAAATCCCGCGCCAACCCGAAGCGGGCCAAATCCAGCCCGCCGCCGGACCTGGCGCCCGAAGACTCCGAGTTCTTTGAGACCCTCCGGCGCTGGCGGCTCGGGGCGGCCGGCGACCGGCCCGCCTACCACGTCGCCAGCAACCGGACCCTGACCGCCATCGCGACCGTCAAGCCTTCCGATGAAGATGCCCTGGTCGAGATCAGCGGCGTCGGCCCGGCCTTCATGGAAAAGCATGGCGCCGACGTGCTCCGCCTGGTCTCCGACCACAGCTGATCCGGCCTGTCCAGGCCTGGCTCGGCCCGGCCTGGATCGGTCCGGCCCGGCTGGGCCCGGCCTGACCGGGCCTCAGCCCGACTTGACCTTGCCGCCCGTCGCGGCGAGGACCTGCTCGGCCACCGCGGCTCCGGTGAAACCGACCTCTTCGTGAAGCAGTTCGGGCTTTCCGTGCGTCACATAGCGGTCGGGCAGGCCGACCCGGAGGACCCGGGCCCGCTCGCCCGGATTTTCGAAGCTGTCTTCGAGGTGCTCGATCACGGCGGACCCGAAGCCTCCCTGCAGCACTCCCTCTTCCACGGTCACGAGCAGATCGTGAGCCACGGCGAGCCGTTCGAGCAGTTCGGTGTCGAGCGGCTTGGTGAAGCGGGCGTCAGCCACGGTCGGCCCGAGGCCCTCGGTCTCGAGCAGGTCGGCCGCCTCGAGCGCGACCCCGACGCCGGAGCCGTAGCCGAGCAGGGCCACCCGCTCTCCATTTCTCAGGGTCTCCCCGGTGCCGACCGGGACCGTTTCGGCCTCGGCCGGAATTTCGACCCCCTCGGCCGCTCCCCGCGGGTACCTGAGCGCGGCCGGGCCGTTGCGGGCGATCGCGGTGTGGAGCATCTGGACCAGCATCGCCTCGTCCCTGGGAGCCATCACGATCACGTTCGGCAGCGAGCGGAAGTAGGCTATGTCGAACGCCCCGTGGTGAGTCGGCCCGTCATCGCCGACCAGTCCGGCCCGGTCCATGGCGAAGGTCACGTCGAGTTCCTGCAGACAGACATCGTGGACTATCTGGTCATAGGCCCGCTGGAGGAAGGTCGAATAGATGGCACAGACCGGCTTGCCACCCTGGAGGGCGATTCCGCTGGCCATCAGAACGGCGTTCTGTTCGGCGATGCCGACGTCGTAGTACTGCCCGGGCCTCTCGTCGGCCAGCTTCTGCAGCCCGGCTCCCCCGGCCATCGCCGCAGTAATGCCGATCACCCTCGGATCCAGCTCGGCCTCTTTGACGATCGCGTCGGCAAAGACCTGCGTGTATTGCGGCGGGGCCGCTTTCGGCTCCGGCTTTTCAAGAATTTCCGGCGCGATCGATACCGGCGCGTCGGACTCCTGGACCGGGATCAGCTTCGGCTTGCCGGCCGGTTCGCCGTTGACGATCGATCCCGGTTTGGCCGCGTGCCACTCCTCCATTCCGGCGAGCCCGCCCTCCTCGGCCGGGGCGAACCCGCGCCCCTTGACCGTGTGGACGTGCACCACCACCGGACGATCCGCGGCCAGGGCTTCGCTGACCGCCTGGCGGACCGCGCCGACGTCATGACCGTCGATTATTCCCATGTAGGCCAGGTCGAGCTCCTCGAACATCAGCCCCGGGGCCCAGTAAGCCTTGATCGCCGACTTCAGCTCCGGTCCGAGCCTCTCGATCCGCTTGCCGAGTCCGAGCGGCAGCCTGGTCAGACGATCTTCGACTCCCTCCCGGGCGTGGAACAGCCCCGGCTTCAGCCGGGTCCGCTGGAAGTAGCTCGAAAGAGCGCCGACGTTGGGTGAGATCGACATTCCGTTGTCATTCAGCAGGATGACCATCGGGGTCCCGAGGCCACCGGCCGCATGCATCGCCTCGTAGGCGACCCCTCCGGTCAGGGCGCCGTCGCCGATCACCGCGACGACCCGTCCGTCTTCACCGATTCCCTTGCGCATCGCCTCCTTCAGGCCTACTCCGTAAGAGATGGAAGTGGAGGCATGACCGGCGCCCATGATGTCGTGTTCGGATTCCAAGATCGAGCAGAAAGGAGCGAGTCCGTCGTACTTGCGGATGGTTCTCAGCTCGTCGCGCCGTCCGGTGAGGATCTTGTGCGGGTAGGCCTGATGGCCGACGTCCCAGAGGATCTTGTCCCGGGGCGAATCGAGCAGGCTGTGCAGCGCGACCGCAAGCTCGCAGGTCCCGAGATTGGCCCCGAAGTGGCCACCGATCTCGCCGATCACCTCGATGATGTAACTCCGCACCTCGCCGGCCAGCTGCTGGAGCTGCTCGTCGTCGAGGCCGTCCAGGTCCGACGGTGAATTGACTCCCGGGAGGATCGGAATCTGCTTTTCCGGTTTCTGGCTCACTGTTCTCTCCGGTAAATGTAGTCGGCTATGCGTTTGAGGTCATCACTCTGGCCGTCGATCCCGTCCAGGGCCGCCAGCGCCTGCTGGTGAGACTCGGAGGCAAGCTCGCGGGCCCGGTCGAGACCGTAAAGGCTTACATAGGTGACCTTTCCGTGCCTTTCGTCGCTGCCCTGGGGCTTGCCCAGCGCCTCGTCACTTCCGGTCACGTCAAGGATGTCGTCGATGATCTGAAAGAGGATCCCGAGCTCGGTGGCGAACCGGTGATAGGGGTCGCGGCGCTTTTCCGGGACCCCGCCGAGCGCCAGAGCCGACTCGACGCTCACCCGGATGAGCCGCCCGGTCTTCAGTGAGTGCAGGTGCCGCAGCCCCTCGGCGTCCAGGTCCTGTCCGGACACGTCGACGTACTGCCCGCCGACCATCCCCTCAACCCCCGTCGCGGCCGCCAGAAGGCGGACCGCCTCCAGGACCCGACCCGAATCTGCCGGAACCGAGGCCATCACCCGCACCGCCTCGGCAAACAGGCCGTCTCCGGCCAGGATCGCCACCGCCTCGCCGAACTCGACGTGGGCGGTCGCCTTGCCCCGCCGAAGATCGTCGTCGTCCATGGCCGGCAGATCGTCATGAACCAGCGAATAGGTGTGAACCATCTCAAGGGCCGAGGCGATCCCGAGGTAGCTCTCGATCGGCTCATCCAGCGAGCGTGCGGTGGCCAGGCAGAGAACCGGCCGGATCCGCTTGCCGCCTGCGAGCAGCGAGTAACGCATCGCCTCGCCGAGGCCGGCCGTCCCGGGCTCGACCGAAAAATCAAGCGTCTCGAGGTGCCGGTCCACCGCCTCGCGCAGGTCGTCCGGGTAGCTCATGCCGGAACACCCTCCCCGGTTCGGCGCTTCCCGACAACCCGGTGCCGCGTCGCGGCCCGGGTCCCGGTCCGGGCCCGGCTCACTGGTCGCGATCCAGTTTCTCGATCGCCGCGGCCGCCTCCGTGGCGGCCTCACCGGTCAGCTCGGCCGCCTCCCCGGCGAGCCTGGCGGCGTCGGTGTCACTCACTGATTCGTCTTCCAGGCCGGCGGTGATCTGCTTCAGCCGGTCGCGAATTTCCTCGAGCCGGCTCATCTGGTCCCCGTCTGCATCTCTTCGGCGACCGCTCCGAGGATCCCGTTGACGAACCCCGGGGCCTCGGTCCCGCTGAATTTCTTCGCCATCTCGACCGCCTCGTCGATGGCCACCTCGGCGGGCACGTCGTCGCGGTAGTTCATCTCGAAGATCGCGACCCGCATGATGTTCTTCTCCAGCGGCGCGATCCGGCTCAGCTCCCACCCTCTGGCGTACTCGGCGATCACTGCATCCAGTTCTTCGCGATGCTGCTCGACCCCTTCGGCCAGCTCGACCGTGAACGGCCTGGCGTCGGCCAGCAGTACCGGGAGCGGCCGGTCGGTCACTTCCTGCTGGTAACAGGCAAAAACGGCATCGCGGCGCTGGTCGGATCGACGCATCGGTCAAGGATATTGATCCCGTCCCCGGAGCCGTTTCCGCGGGGCCGTGGACGGCTCAGCCCGATTCGCCCCAGATGGTCGCGGTCAGTGAGCGGGGTCCGCCCCGATCGCGATGCTCGCAGAGGTAAATGCCCTGCCACGTCCCGAGATGGAGCCGGCCATCCCGGACCGGCACGGTCAGGTCGAACCCGGTCAGGCTGCCCTTGATGTGGGCCGGCATGTCATCCGGGCCCTCGACCGTGTGGGTCCAGTCGAATCCGGCCGGAGCCTCGGGGGCGACGGCGTCGGCCCACGAACGAAAGTCCCGCCGCACATCCGATGAGGCATTTTCGTTCAGGGTCAGTGAAGCAGAGGTGTGACGGATCACCAGGTGCAGCAGGCCGACCCGGAACTCCCGCAGCCCGGGCAGGGCGGCGACCACTTCATCGGTGACCAGATGAAAGCCGCGCGGCCGGGCGCTCAGGGTGAGATCAGTCTGAATCACCGGCGGGTCCTCCGGGCGGCTGGAGAGACGCGGCGCTCGGGACCGGAGAGCTCAGGCGCGGGAGACGTATTCACCGCTCCGGGTATCGACCCTGATCAGCTCGCCCTCTTGGATGAAGAGCGGGACCTGGACCTCGACCCCGGACTCGAGCGTCGCCGGCTTGCTGCCGCCGCCGGATGCGGTGTCGCCCTTGAGCCCCGGCTCGGTCTGCTTGACCCTGGCGTCGATCGCGCCGGCCACCTGGACCTCGGAAGCCCGCTCGTCCACGAACAGCACCTCGACTTCGTCGTTGGGCTGAACCCAGCGCAGAGCTTCGGCGGCCAGATCGGCCGGCAGCTCGATCTGGTCATAAGTCCGGTTGTCCATGAATACGACCGTGTCGCCCGATTCGTAGAGGAACTGCATCTTGCGGGACTCGGTCCTGACCGGGCGGACCTTTTCGCCGGCCCGGAATGTTTTGTCCTGGACTGACCCGTCCTCGATCCTGCGCAACTTGGTCCGGACAAAGGCGCCGCCCTTGCCCGGCTTCACGTGCTGGAATTCGATGATCCGGTAGATCGAACCGTCGACTTCGATGTGTATGCCGTTCTTGAACTGGTTGGTGCTGATCAACATATGCTCCCGGGAGAGGAATGAGGTTCGCGGGCTACCTCAGGTTCTCAGGCCTTTGATTCCGATGCGGCGAAGTCTTGATTACCGCCACGGTATGCCACAGAGCCATGGGGTGCCACGCTGCAAAAATCGCCTGTTGAAGCCACCGAACGGTTCGACGATGAGGGCTGTCGCCCCGACCTAGTTCCCTAGATCCTCTTCCAGCTCCTTCTCGAGCTGGTCGGCCTCTTTGTCGATTTTCTGCTCCAGATCGTCTCCGGACTTCTCGGCCTCCTTCTCGGCCTTCTCGGCCTCCTTCTCGATCTCCTCTTCCTCTGCCTCGAGATCACTTTCGGCCTGTTCGGCCTCCTGCTCAATCTGATCCTCGGAATTCCCATCGTCGCTTCCGCACCCGGCGGCTACCGCGATCAGTCCGCAGGCCAGCAATACAGCCAGTGGAAGGGTCAACAACTTACTCATTTCCGGCTCCTTTGTTCGCTT
>JAENXK010000032.1 GCA_016649615.1 Thermoleophilia bacterium | reverse complement strand
TCCGTCTCGATGTCCCGATCCACCAGATCGGCACCTACATGATCGACGTCGAAGTAACCGGCGGCGCCACGGCTTCGGTCAAGACGATCGTCGCCGAAGAGAAATAGCCCAGGTACCACCCCAGAACATCGAGGCCGAGGAGTCAGTCCTCGGCGCGATGCTGGTCAGCGAGCCCGCGGTCAACCGGGTGATCGATGACGTCCGCCTGAAGGCCGGGGATTTCTACCTCGATCGCCATCGGGCGATCTACGGGGTGATGCTGGGCCTCTACACCACCGACAAGCCCTGCGACGAGCTGACCGTGGGTGAGGCCCTGGTCACGGCCGGCCAGATCGACGAGGCCGGTGGAAAAAACTATGTTTCCGAGCTCGCGGCCAAGGTCCCGGCCCCGGGCAACGCCCGCCACTATGCCGAGATCGTCCAGGAGAACGCACTGCTCAGGCGGTTGCTGGACACCAGCCACCAGATCGGTTCCTGGGTGAACGGTCGCGACGCCGGCGGCCAGGAGCTTTCCGAACGGGCCGAACAGCTCCTGTTCGACGTCGCCCACAAGGAGCAGGCCGGCGACTTCCGCCGCCTGAACGAGGTCCTCGGCGATGAGGTCGAACGGCTGGAGAAGCTCTCCCAGGGTGAGATCGAGATGACCGGTGTGCCTTCGGGATTCGCCCACCTCGATGAGATGACCGGCGGCTTTCAGCCGTCGAACCTGATCATCGTCGCCGCCCGTCCTTCGGTCGGCAAGAGCGCCTTTGTCGCCAACGTCGCCGAGAACGTCGCGGTCGAGAGGGGCCGTTCGGTCGCCTTCTTCTCGCTCGAGATGTCCGAGGTGGAGCTGGCCCAGCGGTTCATCGCCTCGCAGTCGAAGGTCCACGGCGACCTGCTCAGAAAAGGCACGGTCAGCCAGCGCGACTGGACCAAGGTCCTGCGCGCCTGCAACCGGCTGGAGACCGCGCCTCTCTGGATCGATACGACTTCCGATCTCGGGCTGCTCGACCTCCGCGCCAAGGCTCGAAGGCTCCACGTCAAAGAGGAGGCAAACGGCGGCCTGGGGCTGATCATCGTCGACTACCTCCAGCTGATGAGGATGGATGAATCTCGCTCGAGCATGGTCGAAAAGGTGGGGCAGATCAGCCGGGGGCTGAAGCTGCTGGCCAACGAGCTTGAAGTGCCGGTGATGGCGCTCTCCCAGCTTTCCCGGAGCAACGAGAGCCGGCCGGACAAACGGCCGATCCTCTCTGACTTGCGCGATTCGGGCAACATCGAGCAGGACGCCGACCTGGTCGCTTTTCTCTACCGCGAGGACGTCTATCGGAAGCCCGAGGAGCGGGATGGCACCGCCGAGGTGATCGTGGCCAAGCACAGGAACGGCCCGATCGGGACCAGCCATCTGACCTTCATGCCGCGGTATCCCAAGTTTGTCGAGGCCGCGCCCGAGCATCCGGCCGGCGAGGGCTCCCCGGCCGCGGTCCGGGCCGAGAGCGCCGCGGAAGGGGTCTGATGGCGGAGCGGGGATCCCGGAGCTCGGGCAGCAACGGCGCCGGGCGGAGCGGCTCGGCCGAAGCGGGCTGCCCGTTCGGGCGCTGTGACGGCTCCGGCTGGATCCTCGGCGACGACAACCTGGCCCACAAGTGCGACTGCCTGGAACCACGTCTCAGCCGGGCTCGCTCCTCGGGCATCAACTCGGTGATCCCTCCCCGCTATCGCGGGGTCTCGTTTGACCGTCCCCCGGTGACCGAGATCGACCAGGTCGTGGTCAATTCGGTCCGGGACTGGACCAACTCGGCCGGCGAAAACCTCGCCGAGGGGCACGGACTCTGGCTGATGGGAAATACCGGTACCGGCAAGACCACCCTCGCCATGCTCGTTTCCAAGGAAGTTCTCAGGCGCGGGAACACGGTCGCGATCTATTCGCTGCCCAAGCTGCTGGCGCGGATCAGGGCGACCTTCGACGCCGGGCTGGGAGAGGAGTCCTACGCAGATTTTTTTGAACGGCTGTGTGACGTCGACCTGCTTCACATCGACGACCTCGGAGCCGAGAAGCAAACCGAGTGGGTGCTGGAGCAGCTTTACGCGCTGATCAACGAACGCTACGAGCGGAGGCGCCCGATCGTGGTCACGACCAACCTCTCACAGGAGGAACTCGAGCAGCAGATCGGCGAGCGCACGGTCTCCCGTCTGATCGAGATCTGCGGGGAGGCACTGCCGCTCTGGGGCGATGACGCCCGTCAGAAGCCGCGCCTCAGAAGCGATTCGTAGACTGCTTGCTTCGATGCCAGGTTTAGCCATAGTCGGTACCCAGTGGGGGGACGAGGGAAAAGGCAAGATCACTGATCTGCTCGCCCGCGATGCTTCCGCGATCGTGCGTTTCCAGGGCGGCAACAATGCCGGCCACACGATCGTGCGTGACGGAGAGGAGTTCAAGTTCCACCTGATCCCCTCGGGCATCCTGCATGAGGACAAGTACTGCGTGATCGGCAACGGCGTGGTGGTCGACCCGAAGATCCTGCTGGAGGAGATCGAAGGACTGCGAAAGGCCGGGATCTCGGTTTCCAATCTCCGGGTCTCATCCAACGCCCACCTGATCATGCCGTACCACATCCTGCTCGATACGGCCGGTGAGCTGAAGCTGGGGAAGCTCTCGATCGGCACGACCAGGCGGGGTATCGGCCCTTCCTATGCCGACAAGGCGCTGCGGCTCGGGATCCGGGTCCAGGATCTGCTCGACGAGAAGATCCTCCGCAAGAAGATCATGGCCGCCCTTGACGACAAGCAGCAGGCCCTGAGAGAACTGGCGGTGAGGAGGCGCAAACTCCAGCGCGAGGGCGAGGCCGACGACGAGGTCCCGATCGACGACCGGCTCGACCTGCATTCGATCACCGAGGACTACCTCAACTACGGCCACCGGCTCGAGCCCTACATCGCCGATACCGCCCGTCTCTGCTGGAGCGAACTCGACGCCGGCAACAAGGTGATCTTCGAAGGGGCCCAGGCGGCCCTGCTCGATCTCGACCACGGTACATACCCTTTCGTCACCTCCTCCAACCCGATCGCGGGTGCGGCGTGTGTCGGGGCGGGGGTAGGCCCGACCGACATCGAGCAGGTCTGGGGAGTGGTCAAGGCTTATACGACCCGGGTCGGCGCCGGTCCTTTCCCGACCGAGCTCGACGACGAGGCCGGCCGGCACATGTCGGAGCGCGGCCACGAATTCGGGACTACCACCGGCCGCCCGCGTCGCTGCGGGTGGCTCGACCTGGTCGCGCTCAGGTATGCGGTCCGGCTCAACGGGACGACCGCGCTGGCGATGACCAAGCTGGACGTGCTGGCCGGGCTCGAATCGATCAAGGTCGCGGTCCGGTACCGCTCCAAGGCGGGAGCCGTTCTGAACGAGTTCCCCTACCATCAGTCGATCCTCCACAACGCGACTCCCGAGTACGTCGAGCTGGCCGGTTTCGGAGATGAGATAAGCGATTGCCGGAAGGAAGAGGATCTGCCACCGGCCGCTCGTGAGTACCTGACCTTCGTCAGCGACTTCGTCGGAGTGCCGATCGCGCTGGTCGGGGTCGGCCCCGGCCGGGAACAGGTCATCTGGACGTCCGCGGCCGTCTGAAAAGGGACGCCGGCCGTCACATAAACACGATCATTCGTGTAAACTTGCCGAGATGCAGGTCCTTCACAAGACGTGAGGACCGCAGATACATCGTTGACTGGGGACCCTCCCTACCCTCAGCAACGTCTTGTCGGTGATATGGCGGATTGGCTCTCTCTCCCTTGAGCTGGTCCGCCCACCGGCATGTTTTCGCTCTGCTAAAGGTGTTGAGACGGGCCCCACCGGCCCGCATCCGGGCCTGTCCGGGATCAGGCGGGTCAGGTTCCCGCTTTCGGCACCTCCTGGCCGGCTTCGACCGGGAGCGGGCCCGATATCCGCCGGCAAATGCCGTACCTCATTGTTCACAAACCTTGTACTCTACTGTTTATATAGGAGTCGCCAGGCGCGGCCTCCGCTGACTGTCCGGCTCCGAGGCGTCAGCCGGAGGCCGGGATCTCGCCCGCGGCTTCCTGGTGGCGCACACCGCGGCCGAGGATGCGGAGGGTCAGCACGGTGGCTCCCAGGGTCGCGCCGGTGGCCAGGCTCACCTGAACGCTGAGCAGTCCCTCCGGGCTCCAGTAGACGTCCCTCATGTCGAGCAGCAGGGCGGCCTCGTCGAAGGTCAGACCGATCCCGATGCCCATCGCGACGGCGATCCGGTTTTCGCTGGTTTCTCCCTGGGTGAGCAGGGCCGCCACTCCGGATCCGAAGGCGATCAGGATCCCGGGGACGAAATGGTGGATATGGCGCCCGCCGACATTCAGGTTGCGAAACGGACCGTGCCCTTCCCGGATCGCCCAGGTCGAGAGCCGGACCGCGGCAAAGGCGCCGAGGAACCCCGACAGAAGGTTGAACAGCAGGGTCTCCCGGCGCGGGGTGGCGATGTAGCCCTCGACCGCCACCCCGACCGCGTCGGCGGCCGCGGTCGGGGCCGAGTCGATCAGGTGCTCTTCGTCGCTCTGTTCACTGGTCCGCCGACCGAGCAGCCGGGTGTACTGGGCGGCGAGCACGGTGGCCGCGATCGTCACCGTGCCGAAGGCCAGGACTACGTTCACCCGGTCGGAACTGAAGGTCTCCCAGTAGGTCGGCTTCGGCGGGACCAGACGGTCGAGAACTTTCACGGCCGCCTAGAGCCTGGTGACGTGTGCCGCCTCGATCTCGCGGGTCACTCCGCGAAGATCGAGGACCAGCTTGCTGCCGGCTACCACCTGATCGAGATCGACCTCCGGGTGGGAGGTGACGATCACGGTCAGGTCGGCCTCGCCGAGCGCCGCATCGAGGTCGGAGGTGTTCGTCAGCCCGGCCTCCTCGAGCTCGGGCACGTGCGGGTCGTGGTAGCTGAGGTCTCCACCGAGCTCGGCCAGGAGCCGGATGATCTTCAGCGCCGGAGACTCCCTGATGTCGCCCACCCCGGCCTTGTAGCTCACTCCCAGGATCAGGATCCGGCTTCCGTTGACCGGACGACCGTTGTCGTTCAGGACCCGCTCGACCCGGCTCACGCAGAAAAGTGGCTGGGACTGGTTGATCTTGCCGGCCAGCTCGATGAACTCGGGGTAGAAGTCGTGCTCCCTTGCCTTGAAGGCGAGGTAGAACGGGTCGACCGGCAGGCAGTGGCCGCCCATGCCCGGCCCCGGCTCGAAGCGCATGAAGCCGAAAGGCTTGGTCGAGGCCGCATCGACCACCTCCCAGACGTCCACCCCGAGCCGGTGGCAGAGCTGGGCCAGCTCGTTGACCAGGGCGATGTTCACCGAGCGGAAGATGTTCTCGAGCAGCTTGGAAAGCTCGGCCGCTTCGGGGCCCGAGAGCCGGATCACCCGGTCGCAGATGATCTCGTAGAGCTCGGCGGCGCGGTTCGTGCAGTCCGGGGTCATGCCTCCCACGAGTTTGGGCGTCGTCCTCACCGTGAAGTCGGTCCGCCCCGGGTCGATCCGCTCGGGCGAGAAGGCGAGGTGAAAGTCGCGGCCGACCTCGCGTCCGCGGGCTTCGAGCTCTCCGGCGAGCAGGTCGCGGGTCGTGCCGGGATAGGTGGTCGATTCGAGCACGACCAGCTGGCCGGGCTCGAGTACCTCCGCCAGGTTCCGGGCGGCCGAGGTCAGGTAGCTGAGGTCGGGTTCGCGGGATCCGGTGAGCGGTGTAGGCACGCAGATGATCACCGCTTCGCAGGAGGCGAGCTCGCCGAAGTCCGAAGTCGCCCGGATCCGCTCGCCGACCACCTCGAGGCTGGCTGAAGGCACATCTTCGATGTAGCTGACCGAGCGGTTCAGGCTGTCAACCTTTTCGGAGTCGGTATCGAGTCCGATCACCTGGCGGCCGGCTTCGGCGAAGGCGACGGCCAGCGGCAGGCCGACGTAGCCGAGACCGATGATGCCGATGCTCTGGAACTCTGGTGCCGGGGGGCTCACGGCGCCCAGTCTAACCTTGCCGCTAGCCGTCAATCCGGGAGGGCGGGCAAACCGGGCGGGAACGCCCCGGCCGGGCCGGGTTCGGCCGGCAGGAGACGTGGCGTGATTCAGCCCCGAAAAGGTGGTCCGGGGGCGACAGAATCGGATGGTTGCTGCGATAGGATCGCGCGGATGGGGCAGGCACAGGAGCCGGCGGATATCGACTCGATCGAATCGGGTCGACTCCCCGGCGGAAGGCATGGCCTTTCCCGGGGGACCGTTGTCCGGTCGCAGCGTGATCGCATGGTCGAGTCGATGATCGCCACGGTCGCGGAGAAGGGGTACACCGAAGCCACGGTCGCCGATGTCATCCGGTCGGCCGGCGTGTCCCGGGCGACGTTCTACGAACAGTTCGCCGACAAGGAGGACTGTTTCGTCGCCGCGTATACCACCGTCATGGACGGGATGCTCGGGTACGTGGCCGAGGGTGTCGCCTCGACCGAGTCCGACGACTGGGTCGAACAGATCCGGGGAGGCATCGGCAGGCTGCTGGAATACCTGGCGGACAACCCGCTTTCGGTCAGGACCGGGATCGTCGAAGCGTTCGGGGCCGGCGCCAGGGCTCGGGACCGCTACCAGAAGGCGGTCAGCTCCTTCTTCCCCTACCTCGACGCCGGCCGCTCACTGGCCGACCAGCCGGACCGCATCCCGAACGAGGTATCGAGGCTGATCGTCGGCGGAGTCTCTTCGCTGATGTTCGCCGAGGCTTCGAGCGGTAACGCCAGGGGGCTGCCGGACCTGTTGCCGGACATGATGTACGTGGTGGTGGCCCCGTACCTCGGTCGCGAGGCTGCTCTAGAGGTGATGAATGAAACCAGGGAGGCCCGGTGAAACGCGAGGCACCCGGACGGCTGCCGTCGGGGCGCCACAGTCTGCCGCGGGAGTTCGTGGTCAATTCGCAGCGCGACCGCCTGCTGGAATCGATGGCGGCAGCCTGTGCGGAGAAGCGCTATGCCGAGGTGAGCGTGGCCGACATCGTTGCCCGGGCCAGGGTATCCCGCTCGACGTTCTACGAGATATTTCCTGACAAGGAGGCCTGTTTCCTGGCTGCCTACGATGCGGTTCTGGGCCGCTTCGTCGCCGAGGTCATCCGGGCCGGGCGGGATCCCGCGATGGACTGGCCGGACCAGATAGAGACCGGGGTCGAGACCTGTCTCGGCTTCTTCGCTGCCGAGCCGGCTTTCGCCCGGATGTGCATCATCGACATGTTCTCGGCCGGCGATTCGGCACTGGCGCGGTATCGCTCGGCGGTGCGGATGCTGTCCGCCTTCGTCGACCGTGGCCGCAGGGGGATGGAGAACGGGGAAGAGGTGCCGGCCTCGGTGGCCGGGATGATCGTCGGCGGAGCGGCGGTCGTGATCCGGGCCGAGATCGTCGCCGACCGGACCGAGATGCTGCCCGAAGTCGGCCCCGATCTGGTCTACTCGATCCTGGCCGCGTACATGGACCGGGATGAGGCCCTGCGCCGGACCGAGCGCTACGCGGAAGAGGTACTGCCGCGTTATCTGCGGTAGGCCGTCGCCGGTCGCGACGAAGCTCACCGAACCCGAACGACTGCGCGCAAAATGCGGAAAAACCGCTGACCGCGGATCGGGTGGCAAGGTCACCGGGAGTATCCTCAATCGCTGATGGCAAAAGACACTGAGAAGCTGATTCGCCAGCTCTCGCTGATCTCGTTCCTGATGGCTCAGGGCAGGCCGGTTTCGGCCCTGGAGATCAAGCGCGAGGTAGAGGGCTACAGCGTCATGAACGAGGACGCTTTCGCCCGGCGCTTCTACGCCGACCGGGCGGAACTCGACAGCCTCGGAATCGAGCTCCAGGTGGACCGGCCCGGCGAGGGATTCTTCGAGGCCGAGCTCTACTCGTTGCCGCCGGAGAACTTCTACCTGCCGGCGATCGAGTTCACCGACGACGAGCTGGCCGCACTCCGGACCTCGCTCAGCCTGCTCAGCGAGAGTGAGTTTGCCTACGCCGAACCGCTGAGACTGGCCCTGCAGCAGGTCGCCTGGGGCCATCCCAACCCGCTCTCTGACCCGGACAACACACCGGTCTCGATGGCCAAGTTCGCTTCGACCTCCTCGCGCGACCTGACCCAGCGACTGGCCCGGATCGAAACCGCGATCTCGAGGCACAAGACGGTCACCTTCGAGTACCACACGATGCAGCGCGACGAACTGGGCACCCGCAAGGTCGACCCCTACCACCTCGTCTTCCGCGGCGGGCAGTTCTACCTGATCGGTTACTCCCATGAGCGGGAAGCGGTCCGGGTGTTCCGGCTCTCGCGGATCAAGGGCAAGGTCGGCTATGCCTCGAAGTCCGAACACGACTTCACCCCGCCGGAAGAGTTCGAGCGGAGGGATTACGCCGATCTTGCCGACTGGCAGCTCGGCGAGATGGCCGGTACCGCCCGGATATTCATCCGGGAGCGGATCGCATGGCTGATCGAGCGCGACTTCGGCCGCCACGGGACGATCACCCAGTCGACTCCCGAGGAGAGCGGCGGGGAACCCGGTCTGGTGCTTGAGACCGAGTATTCGAGCGAGCGGGAACTCCTCGCCTGGGTCCTGAGGTGGCGGCAGAACGCCGAGGTTCTCGGCCCGCCGGACCTGCGGAAGACGGCAGAGGAGCGGATCGGGCTGTTGCGCGACCGCCACCTGAGCGGCTTCAAGGTGGCCGACGCTGCGGCTCCGGCACCGGCGCCGGCCAAGGAACGGCGCCAGCGCAACAAGGACCGGAGCTCAGCGGCGATCCGTCCCGAACGTTTTGGCCGCCTGGTCACCCTCGCCGGGATGCTGATCGGCGCGGCCAAGGAAGATCGCCGGCTTTCGGTCGCCGACCTCTGCCGCCGGCTCGAGCTTTCCGGAGAGGAACTCAAAGACGACATCGACGTGCTCAACGTGGTCAATTTCGGCGGTGGGACCTACGTCCTCTACGCCGAGATCAAGGGCGACGAGGTCGAAGTGGATTCGGAGCCCTACGGTGACTCGTTCGCCCGCCCGGCACGGCTGCTCCCGCTCGAGGCCAAGGCCCTCGTAGCGGCAATCGATCTGGTCGGCGACCACCTGCCCCAGACCCGCCTTGACTCGGCCAGGGACAAAATTGTCGAGGCGCTCGGCCATGATCCCGCCCGCGAGGGACTGGCGATTGCGGTCGACTCGGGCGGGGCCGAGGCATCGAGAGTGGTCAACGAGGCGATCGCCGCCCGGCGGGTGCTCGAGCTGAACTACTACAAGGAAAACGAAGATGCCTACACCCAGCGCCGGGTCGAGCCCTACCGGCTCGAGAACGGGCGCGAGGGCTGGTACGCCGAGTGCTACGACCTCGGCCGGGAGGCGATGCGCCACTTCAAGCTCGACCGGATCAAGGAGGTGACGATCACCGACGAAGACTTCGAGCCGCGCCCGGAGGCGATCGAGCTGGCCGGGGTAGAGGGCTGGATGAGCGACGGCGCCGTGCCCGAGGCATCGGTCGCCAGGGTCTGGGTTTCACCGGAGCGGTCGCGCTGGCTCCGCGAGGAGCGGGACGTGGTCGAGGAACTGGCCGACGGTTCAGTCGTGGTCGAACTGCCCTACGCCGGGACCTCCTGGCTGGTCCGGGAAATCCTCCGCGGAGCGGGCGACCTGGTCGTGCTCGAGCCGCCCGAGGCCCGCGAAGCGATCAGCCGGGAGCTGGCCGCGTAGAGAATCATGGAAGTCGTTGACGGGCCGGCGCCCGGGCACCCCGAGATCTACCGGGTGGTGGCTGACAATCCTGGACCGATGACCCTGACCGGCACCAATACCTGGCTCTTCGGGTCTGATCCCTGCTGGGTGATCGACCCCGGCCCGGATGATTCACGGCATCTCGCGGCTGTCGGCGAGGCGATCGAAGAGCGGGGTGGTGCCGCGGGGGCGCTCCTCACCCACTCCCACAACGATCATTCGGGCGGTTGCGGGCGGCTCGGCGTGGATCTGGCCCCGGTAACGGACGGCCGGAGGTTCGGCAGGCTGACCGCGGTCGCCACCCCGGGGCACGCGATCGATCACTTCTGCTTCTTTTCTGACGACGGGGTCTGCTTCAGCGGCGACCTGATCCTCGGTTGGGGCTCGACCTACGTCCCTCCGGACGGAGGGTCGCTGGCTGCCTACATCGATTCACTTCGCCTGGTCGAGAGCCTGGGGCCGGACCTGATCTGTCCCGGTCACGGTCCGTTCGTAACCGACCCGGCTGCCAGGATCTCCGAGTACCGCGAACACCGCGAGGCACGTGAGCGGGGCCTGATCATCGCCCTGGACCGGGGTGAGCGCTCCCGAATGGCCCTGCTGGACGAAGTCTGGTCAGACGTCCCCGGGCAGCTGCGGCCCGCCGCAGCGGTGGTCATGGAGTCTCACCTGCAGAAACTCGAGGCCGAAGGGCTGCTGCCGCCCGATCTCGGCGAGTAGAGTTGCAGTCCTGCCGGCTCCGGTCCGGTCAGGCGAAACATCCCACCTCTGATCGGGTTCTTGTGCAGGGGTCCTGAAGCCGGCCACAGACGCAAAGAGAGTCGCATCCAGACAGCGAGCCAACCAGTAGCAGGCAGCGACGAATGATTTCGAGAGGCGAGGAGAAGAAGGTGAACCATCAGACCACCCGGACCCGCCGGTCCGGGATCGGTGTGGGCCTGATCGTCCTGCTTTTCGGAACCCTGATCGTCCTCGTGGGAGGCAGGGCCGGGGCGGCCGGGGCGGCCGACGACTCCGGGCCCAGTCCGTTCTTCGGGATCATCACCCAGCAGCCGATGAGCGAGGCCGAATTCGACACCATGGCCTGGGGCCGGCTCGGGTCCTACAGGGCCACGATCCCCTGGGGCTCGGTCGATCGGCGCGGCGACGGCGACCTGGACTGGGAGGCGGTCGATTATCTGGTCAAGACGACGGCGGAACGCGGAATCGAGCTGCTGCCCGATTTCTACGACACGCCGTCCTGGCTGGCCGACAACCGCCGGCGTCTGCCGATCTGGAACGGATACGCCCGGTATCACTGGAAACAGTTTCTGCGCGAGGCGGTTGATCGCTACGGGACCGGCGGCACTTTCTGGTCGGAGCACCCCGGCGTGCCCGAACTCCCGGTCCGCAACTGGCAGGTCTGGAACGAGCCGAACATCAAATACTGGGCCTGGCCCGTCTCGGCCGGGAAATACGCCAGGCTGCTCAGGATCTCGGCCAGGGCGATCAGGAAGGCCGACCCGAACGCCCGGGTCGTGACCGCGGGGTTCTATTCCCGCCCCCGCAACGGGGCCGGGATTCCGGCCCGGAAGTTCTTCAAGCAGCTGTATCGCCAGCCGGGATTTCGAAACAGCTTCGACATCGCCGCCATTCACCCGTATGCCCGCACCACCCGCAAGTCCGTGCGGCGCACGTTTCCGATACGCGAGGCGATGAACCGGTTCGGCCAGCGTGGAAAACGCCTGATGGTGACCGAGCTCGGCTGGGGTTCGGATGCCGTGACGTCGTTCGGGGCCGGCAGCCTCGACGCCCAGGCGGATCAGCTCGCGTCCGCTTACCGGGCCTACCTGAAACATCGCCGGAAGCTGGGGCTGAAGGCTGTCTACTGGTTCAGCTGGTCGGACCTTCCCCCGGAAACCGTCACCTGTTCTTTCTGCCGCGAGACCGGTCTGTTCGACCTCGATGGCCGGGCCAAGCCGGCCTGGCACAGCCTGCTCGACTTCACCCACGACATCTGAGGCCGGATCCCGCGGGTGAGGGGCGGTCAGCCGCCGCCTTCCAGGCCGTCGGCGACCTTCAGCTCGAATTCCTTCCAGTAGGCCGCGTGGGGGTTGAGCTCCCTGGACCTGGCGATCGAAGCCCCGTACGAAGAGGTCAGGCCGAGCTTGGCTTCGATCCGGGCCCGGAGCAGCCAGTAGGCATCATTGGTGGGCGATTTTTCGGTGGCGAGCGTGGCGCTGGCGAGGGCGCGGCCCAGGTTGCCGATCATTTCCTCTACCAGTGCCATCTGGGCGTAAGGGGCACCCGAAAACGGGGTTGCCGAAGCGGCTTGCCCGGCTTTCCGGAGGGCCTCGGTGCCGTCTTCGTCGGCGAAGGCCGAGCGGCTCTGTTCGAGGGCCCGGCTGGACTGGTACTGACGGGTGGCGACCAGCACCGCGACGCCGCCGAACACGATCACCGCGGCGATGACGAACAACCTCACCGACGACCCCTGCTTCTGGTTGTCTGGACCGGACTTCTTCCCGGCGGCCCAGGCAGGGCCACCCGGGCTACCCGCTTCGGCCGGGGTGGCGCCCCCGGTCCCGTCGTCGCCACGCGGCCCGTAGAGCGGTCCGACCATGGCCGCGCAACAGATCAGCAGGGCTCCGAAGATCAGGGGGAAATCACCGGTCCAGTCGACCGAAACCGAAATCCCGCCGACGACCAGGACTGCCAGGAAAGCGACCAGTTCGGTCCGTCGTGACGGTTCGCCACCGTCGCGGGGGGCGTTGAGCGCCGGATCGCCGAGGCGGCGCCAGCATCGGTAGAGCGAGAAGCCGGCGAAACCGGTCAGCAGCAGGAATCCGGCCAGGCCGAGCTCGGCCAGGGACTGGAGGGGCAGCGAGTGCACCTCGATCGTCTTCATCCAGAAGGAACCGTCCGTCTTGAACCAGGCTTCGTAGCCGCCCGCCCCGATCCCCCCCAGTGGCTGTGAGGCGAACGCGTTGATCGCGCTCTCCCACAGCTGCCAGCGACCGTTGCCGCTCTGGCTGAGCAGGTGTCCGGTGGCGAAGGTCTTGTTGTCGGTGGTGTCGACTCCGGTGAAAGGGATCGAACTGAACGAGCTGATCCGTTCGACCGGGTCGGAGGCGGCGACCAGTCCGAGTACCACCGCGGTGATCGCGACCAGCGCGATCACCGCCTGCCGGCGGGTCGGGTTCTGTCTGAAGACCCATCTCTCCACCGGATCGCGTGCCAGGTAGACGGCAGCGCAGCTGGCCACGGTCACCGTCAGCAGGATCAATCCCTGGACGGTCGCCTCCGAGCCGGTATCGGCGTGGGCCACTGCTGATAGTTGCGAGGCCAGCAGAACCGCCGGAACCGAGCCGAGGATGCCGATCACGACAGCCGTGCCGAGACGGCGGCGATGGGGCCCGAAGGCGATAATCAGCGCGATCCCGCAAGTCAGTGCGATCAGGGCTCCCCGGGAGGCCGAAAGGTAGAGAGCGACCGCGATCACCGGGATCACCGCGTTGGTCAGCCCCCGGATGCGCCGGCGGGGGTCGTGCCCGGCGTGCCAGAGCAGGGTCATGACCAGCATCACCGCCACCGTGCCGGTCGCGTTCCAGTAGCCCAGCGGCCAGGAGAGACGGCCGCCGATAATGCTGCCGAGCTGCCTGGTCAGCTGGTCGTCGTCCCCGATCACCGGAACGAAACGGCTGAACGCCGCCAGCAGGATGACCGCTCCCAGCCCTGCGGTCAGGCCCCAGAGCCAGCCTTTGCCTTCTCCCGGCCTCGAGAAAAGCAGGATGACCATGAATGTGCCGGACACCGCCAGCATCTGAACCGTCCGGGCGTAGGCCAGGCCGGCATCATCTGCCCAGGCGATCGAAGCGGCGGTGAAGGCGGTCAGGCCGAGCAGCAGACCGGCGGCGATCAGCCCCGGGTAGCCGATTCCGGACCTTGGCAGAATTGCGGTACCGAGCCCGACGATCGTGACGATCCAGACCAGCACGGCCGCCGCCGCGGTGTGGTCGGTAGCGTATCCCCCATAGTTGAGGGCCAGTACAGTGGCTGTGACCGCAACCGCGATGGCAACCACGTGTTTCGGTCCAGACAGACCGGCCAGTCCCGCCGCCCGCCGCGTCAAAGCGTTCGACTTCCCGACCCGAGAGGCCCGCCAGACATGTTCAGACTTTTCCGATCCGTACTGATAGTCCTGATTATGCCGCTATTGATCGCGGTGGTCGCGGCTCAGCCGGCCGCTGCGGACTCGTCGCCGGCGGTGGTCCAGTACGAGTATCAGCCGATCCCTACCGGTGGTGACGGTCCCGGGCCGACTTCCGGTCAGGGTTCCGGAAGCACCGAGCTGGCCGCCAGCGGCATCCCGACGCTGCTGATCGCCGCGGTCGTGCTCGCGCTCGCCGGATTCGGAGTGGCGGCCTGGATCAATCGCCGTCGGCAGGGGAGAGGGTTCGAACTGCCCAGGGCGACTGTTCCACTCGCCCTGTCGGGCGCAGTGCTGATCGCCGCGCTTTCGTTCGGAGCCAGCGGAACCACCGCGGCGCCGGGTTCCAAGGCGCCGAAGGGCTTCCTCGGTATCGCTCCCCAGGAAGGATTCACCGCGGACGACACCTCGAGGATGGCCCAGGGCGGAGTCGGGGCGATCCGGGTCCCGGTCTCCTGGGACCAGGTCCAGCCGGACGGTCGCGGCAGCTTCGACTGGGGCCTGCTCGACGAAGCGGTCAGGGCCGGCGCGGTCAACAACCTTCCGGTTCTGCCGGTTCTCTACGCGACCCCGGGGTGGCTCGCGAACAAGACCACGACTCTTCCGAGTTCGTCCAGTCAGCTCTCCGCCTGGCGTGAGTTCGTAGCCGCCGCGGTCCAGCGATACGGAGAGAACGGAACGTTCTGGGACGACCCCTTCTGGGGTGAGCCCGCCCAGATCTTCAGTACCAAGCCCCCGGTGCGGGAGTGGCAGATCTGGAACGAGGTCAATTTCCATTACTTCTCAAACCCGGTTTCGGCCAGAAAGTACTCCAAGGTCCTCAAGTCGGCCTCCAGCGTGATCCGGGCCAACGACCCGGGCGCCGATGTGATGGTCTCCGGGCTCTTCGGGCGACCGAAAGGCCCGAAGAAGAAAGCCGTCGCGGCACCGACTTTCATCAAGCAGCTCGGCAAGTACGTCAAGCCGAAGTACATCGATTCGATCGCTCTTCACCCCTATTCGCCGAACACCGGGGCGCTCGAGAGGCTGATCGCCGACTACCGCAAGGCGGCGGACAAGGCCGGCTACAGGCGCAAGCCGATCAACGTGACCGAGATCGGCTGGGGTTCGGGCAAGCCGTCGCGTAACGCCTTTCTCAGCGGCAGCCAGAAGAAGCAGGCCGAGCAGTTGACATCGGCGCTCTCATTCCTGATCAAGAAGCGCAAGAAGTACCGGATCGACAGCGCCTACTGGTTCTCCTGGAAGGACACTGATCCCAAAGGCGAGAACTGCACCTTCTGCTATTCGATCGGCCTGTTCAAGTACGGCGAGGGGTTGAGTCCGAAAAAGGCCTGGCCGGCCTTCGTCAGGCTGACCGGCGGCCGGACCTGATCAGGTGAGGAGATGAGCCGCCGGAAGGAGATAGAGCTTGATCCTGACGAAGTGATCGGCCTTCTGGCCGAGAACTACGTGGCGGTAGTCTCCACCAACGGGCAGCGGGGCTGGCCTCATTCGATGCCGCTCTGGTACGTCGAGCGCGAAGGTGAGGTCTGGGCATGGACCTTCGGCAAGTCGCAGAAGGTGAAGAACCTGGAGCGCGACAGCCGGGCCACGGTCCTGATCGAGGCCGGCGACACCTACGCCGAACTCAGGGGGGTCATGTTCGAGGCCGAGACCGTGATCCATCGTGATCCCGAAATCGTCGGCGCGTTCGCGGCCGAACTCGGGGTCCGCTACGCCGACCGGATCGGGGTCGACGCGGCCACCGCGCCGGAGGTGTTCGCCCCCCAGGTTCCCAAGCGCGTGGCGCTGCAGTTCAGGCCGGTACGGACCGCCACCTGGGATCACAGGAAGCTGGCCGGCACGTACTAGATGTCGGTCGCCGGCCGCATGCCTTCACAACTTGAGGTCGATTCATGGCCCGGGCGCGAGCGTCGTAGTCCCGACCGCTCCGATCGTCACTACCTGACGCTCAAGCCGCTGGCCGAGCAGCTGAAGAGTGAACTGGAACGGCTGCTGCCCGGTCGCGGCGGGCTTCGTGTGCTCGACATAGGCTGCGGTCACAAGCCCTACCTGCCTTTTGTCGCCGACCGCGCCTCAAGCTATTTCGGAGTCGATGCGGTCGAGGGGCCATTGGTTGACGCCGTAGGCGTGGCCGAGGAGCTGCCTTGCGAGAGCGCGTCCGTTGACCTGATTCTCTGTACTCAGGTCCTCGAACACGTCGACGACCCGGCCCGGGCTCTCGCCGAGATTCATCGGGTGCTCGCTCCCGGCGGTGCCGTCCTCCTCTCCACCCACGGGGTCTACCTCTATCACCCTGATCCGCCCGATAGTGACCGTGACTACTGGCGCTGGACCCATGCCGGCCTGGTCCGGGTTGTGGAGCAGGCCGGTGCCTGGGAGCGGATCGGTATCCAGGCCCAGGGCAACGTGGTCGCCTGTCTCGGCTACATCGTGGCCCAATTCGTGGACGAGCTGGGGCAGAAGCTTCCCGGCCGGCTTCCCGGCCGGATGCTGCTTCGGATGGTCAATTCCGTAGCCGAGTGGCTCGACGCCCGCCTGCCTCCGAATGCCCGGATCCCGGCACCGGGATCCCTCAGCTCCAACTACCTGGTCACTGCTGTGAAGCCTGAGGCCGGATCCGGCTGATCGCGGCCCTCATGTCGATGCCTCCCTTGAGGCCGACCGTCACGGCGAGCTGGATTCCCGCGGCCAGGGTTCCTGCCAGCAGTCCACCGACCAGCGTGTCGAACTCGGTGGCGATCGGCAGGCAGATCGCCACCGCAACGATCAGCCCCGCCGTGGCCGGCAGCATGTCCCGGACCGGGCTGTAGCCGGTCTGACTGCGGACGATCCGGTCGAAGGCGAGCAGTAGCAGCAGGGAAGTCACGATCGTCGCCACCGAGATCGCCTTGAACGAGATCAGGGGGGCAAGAATCAGGGACAGTACGACGATCCCGGCGGTGTTGGCCACGGCCATCCACTTGATCCGGGTCGGCGGGGCGGTGAGGAACATCAGCGGCACGATCAGGCTCAGCCCGATCCCTATGAAGCTGGTGATCGACTCGAGTCTGAGCAGGGGAACCCCGTCGGCCCAGGCCTCTCCGAAGATCTCGAGGGTGAGCGGTTCGGCCGCGACGATCAGGGCGGCGAGCAGAGGCGCTCCGAAAAGCAGCAGGCTGCGAAAGAGATTGCTGTAAATGCTGACCCGGTCGGCGACATTCGAGCGGGCCAGCGCCGGGTAGGTCGCCCGGGCGACCATCGGCGCCAGGTAAGTCGGAATCGAGGTGATCGCCAGAGCCCAGACGATCAGCCCGACTTCGCTCGCGGTGAACAGCAGGCCGCCCAGCAGAGGGTAGGCGGCGTAGCTGGCCTGGTTGGCGATCCGGGCCTGCCACCACTGTGAGGAGAAGCCGCGAAAGAGCGGCTCGCCCGGAGCGAATCTGGGCAGCCAGCGCCAGCGCGCCGCAATCATCATCGCCGGGTATCCGATCAGCGCCGCCGCTGCCGCCGCCACCGGGATGGACCACTGGGCCGGATCGAATATCGCCAGGGCGATCGCGATCGTGACCAGGACGACCCTCTGCAACACTTCGACTGCCGATATCCGGCTGAAGTCCATCTGCTTCTCGAGCAGCGCGGTCGGCAGCGACTGGAGCGACAGCAGCAGCAGCGAGAGCAGCAGCAGGGCACTGGTCAGATCGGAGAAACCGAACGGATTCAGGACCAGCGCGAGCGCCAGGGTGATCAGACTGATCGGCAGCCAGAACGCAAGCTGCAGGGCGAAGCTCCCCGAGATATCGCGGTCGGTCGCCCGGTTCCTGATCAGGTAGGCGCCGAGGCCGAGGTCGCCGACAGCGGCGCCGACCAGCACGACCGTGTTTACGTACCCGTAGAGCGAGAACTCGGCCGGAGTGAGCAGCAGTGGCAGGGCGATGATCCCGGCGACCGTGACCAGCCCGACCAGGACCTGGCGGATGCTGAGCAGGGCCGCCCCCCGGGCGGCCAGGTGCTTGACATCACCGCTTTCACTCACCGGGTGACCGGCCTCCGGACGAGCGGGACCCGGGTGAATCGGCTTTGCCGGCCGTCCGGTCGTCGGGATCGAGCCGGATGTCGATGAAGGCCCGGTTGCTCCAGAGCGAGGCCGCGTGATCGAGTTCCAGAGAACGGCGCGGGTCGAGGCGGACCCGGGCGTAGGCGAGGGCTGTCGCCGGGGTGTGGCTGTGCTTCAGCCCGGTGCTTCGCCGGAAGGCCCGGTTGGCCCGGCGGAAGTCGCCGTGGAAGCGGATCAGCCGGCTTCCGCCGACTCCGTCGGCCAGCCTTTCGAGTTCCGCTTCATCCGGCAGTCCCCGGGTCAGGTGTTCCTCGAGAAAGCGGTGGCGTTCGCCGGTCGTTTCCAGGTACCAGGAGGCAAGGCCGGCCTCGGCCTCGATGTGTTCCGGACTGCCGAGAGGGCAGCAGAGCAGGACCTGGCGGCGGGCGACCCGGGCCAGCTCTTCGAAGTGGCGGGCCCGGCCTTCCGCGGGAATGTGCTCGAGCACATCCAGGCTCACCGCGAGGTCGAAGCTGTCGTCTTCGAACGGAAGCAGATCGCCGTCGAAGTGGGCGTCGGCCCGTTCACCCTCCATGTTGATCGTGGTCACCTCTGCGTCTGGCAGGAAAAGGCCGAGTTCTCCCTTGACCCCGCCGACATCGAGGACCGAGCCCGCCGGGCCGGCCAGTCGGGCGATAATCGAGTGCCGTTCGAAGGTATCCGGCGGCATGCGCAACTTGGCGAGCGGTCTGAGCATTGCGGCCTGCGAGCCTATTCCACCCGGCCCTGGAGACGGAGAGCCCGCGGTGATTGACAGGATGATGCCGTGACCGAACAGGACAAGACCGCGGTGCGGGTACTCGGCTACGCCGATTCCGGAATCTGCTCCGGAGCCGAGAGCCTCTTTGCTGCCGTTCTGGCCGGGATTGCGGCCGACCCGGCGTTCGAGGTCGACTTCGCCGCACCTTCATCCAATCGGGAACTGGTCGCCCTGCTCGAGGACGCCACAGGGAAGCCCCCGGCGGCCGATGTGCCGGCTCAGCCGTTGAAGCTCGCGGCCCTCCATCTCTACGATCCCCGCCGCCGCCGCGCCGCCGCCGCCGCCCTGGCCGGGCTCGAGCCCGATCTCGTTCTGCTCAATCTGCCCAGCGTCGAGTACGGCAGCACGCCGCTGGCCCTCAGGGCGCTCCAGGGCATCCCTATTGTTGGGCTGGTGCACATCACCGGAAGCATGGAAGCGCTCGATTTCCAGATGGGAGGGACCAGGGCGCGTCTTGCGCGCCGGGTCCTGAGACGGCTCGACCGGGCCTGCGTACTTTCGGAAGGCGCCGCCCGCAGCTTTTCGGAGCAGTGGGGGTCCCGCGACGCCCATCCGGCGGTGATCCGCATGCCGCGGCCGGAGCCGGTCGAGGTCGAACAGGTTGCCGCCCGGCGGGATCTCGGCCTCCCGGCGACCGGCCCGCTGGTCGGGATCGGCGGCAGGCTGACCATGAAGCAGAAGGGCCACGACACCCTTATCGAGGCCTCGGAGCGGATCGCGACGCTGCGCCCC
>JAENXK010000098.1 GCA_016649615.1 Thermoleophilia bacterium | reverse complement strand
TCTCCGACGAGTCGGTCACTAGCACCAAGCTCGGTACGATCAACACGAAGGACGACAGCACGACGATCCAGCCTGATACGAACGGCAGCGCATCGGTGTCGTGCGACTCCGGCCACAAGGCTGTCTCGGGCGGATTTGAAACCCCGCCAATTAACCAGGGCGACGGCCCCGCCCTGTTGACCACTACCGCCAAAAAGGATGGCGAAGGCTGGGAGGCGAGTGCGACCAATTTGGGCAATCAGCCCGGTGAGCTGAAGGTCTACGTCCATTGCCTCGGGTAGTCTGCCCAGCAGGTTGACATCAATTCGGCGGTCACCGCCGACAAGCTCATCGACGGGGCCGGCTCACGCCGGCCCCGTCGCGTTGCGGGCCCCGCTCATGAGCTGATGTCTATGCCAGAACCCGCCGTCATCGAATACCGCCGCGCTCTCGGCCTCAAGGGCTTTCGAAGCCATCCCAGGATCGAATCAGGCCAAGACATGTCTCGTCAAGTACCGAAAAGACAGCCCCAGCTTCGCCTTCACATCGGACGAGCCGGGTTCCCCCTTTGAGTGCAGCCTCGACGACAACGTGCCTTTCGCGGCCTGCTCCTCCCGGAGGTGGTTCAATTCGGCGACAAAGGCGGGATGGTGATTGGCCCAGCGTGTGACGGTTACCCTGTGAACGCCGCAGCTCTTTGCAGCGTCAGAATGCGAGCCGCCACCAGCCAAGATGCCAATCGCCTGGATCTGGCCAAGACTCAATTCACGTAGCGCTCTGTAGCTCAACGTAGCATTTACTTTGGTCGTATTTTAGTTCACAACGGGGACGCTAACGACGCGGCTAAATGGGAACAAATGGGAAAGACTCGCCCGACGCCAGCGGTGGACCCGTCCGGGGACATCTTGCTTGCCAGCATCACGGGGGAGACGTCTAATCTCGATGAAGGCGACACCTGGTGCTGAGATGGGTATACGGACGTTGAAGTCGCAGATTTGGAGGCACAACGGAGGCACAAACCGATTCCACGATTTCCCCCCACACAGCAGAAAACCCCGCATCAGCAGGGCTTTCACGACATGCCGGGAGCAGGACTCGAACCTGCGACACGCGGATCATGATCGCGAGAAGCCATTGCGGGCCGGTGGGGGTGAGTCCGAGAAATGCCTGCAAAAGGGGGGAAGGGCGAGTTTCCGTTTGCCGAAGTTCGGACCGGATCCGTGGCTCGTGTTGACACCCTGTTGACACCCCAAGAGCGCCCCCTGCGTTTCGGTCCTACGCCGCCTATCCACCTGGAACCACGGCACTGACGCCGCCGACTAGTGGGCAGTGACGAGACTCTTGCGAGCACCGCCCAGGAGCGCCGCTGCCTATCAGGTCATTCGCTGATCAGCCACGTCTGATGAGGCCGAGAGCGTTGCAGATAAGGAGCTCCAACGCGGTTCAGAGGCGGCTCGCCGTCTGGGTCAGCGTGCTCCGCAGCCCGGCTTCCGATGGAGCGAGGCCGGGCTATGGAGGAGCGCTGAGGCTTGGCTCAACCCAGACTGTCCACTTTGATCGCGGTCAGACTCGCCTGCAGAACCTCGGCAATGTCTCCCGAGCCTTCCGGCGACGTGCCGCACCAGATCGAGACGTTCTCGTCGACAGACGCCGACGCGATGTACTTCGCGCGGGCGAAGCCGAAACCGTTGGTCTGGTTGCCGTTTACCCGCTGGACGAGCGACTGTATTGTCGCGCCGGTGGAGTCACGCAGCTCGCAGCCGACCGCCACAACTGGGTAGAGGGCGTCCGCGTTTACCTGAAACGCCGCGTTGATTACGTAGTTGCCGTCTCCGCCGAGATTCGTGGTGAGGACCAACTCGTCGGTTGCGCCAATCCCTTGGGCCGCCGTGCGGACATCGTAATAAGCGTCGCTCGGACCCCGGGGTCCCTGAATCCCCTGAGCGCCCTGCCCCCCGTCGGCACCCGGATCACCGTTCGCACCTGCCTGCCCCGTCGCACCTGCCTGCCCCGTCGCACCTGTGACCCCGTCGGCGCCGGCGGGTCCCCTGGCCCCGTCCGCACCTGCCGGCCCCCGGGCCCCCGATGGCAGTTGACCGTTCCCGAAGTCGCTGCTGGTCAGAGAGCCGTTCTTGACCTCCGCGGACCTGACGCTGTTGTTCTTCAGCTGTTTGGCGCCGATGCTGTTTTTCGCCAGCTTCGACCCCGCGTAGCTCGTTCCGCCAACGGCGAGGAGCAGCGCGAGGACCGCGACGACCATCGCAGGCGACACCCTGAAACGTGTCTTCTGATTCATATCTTCTCCATTTCATTTGTGAAGACCAAGCGAGTGCACCCGGTCTGCTGCGGCTGGTACGCGTTTGCGGCCCGACGAGCGGAAGAGAAGAAGATTCCTGCAGTCGGCGTCCCTCCCAGCCTGTTCCCCGGCAAAACGGTTCCCAAAATGTTATTCAGGAATATACCAGCCCCGATGCGAACGACGGCGCTTGACCTGGTGGTCTTCGCGAGCAGACCGTCAGGATGCCGAATCTGCCCGAGCTGTGCGTGCCTGATCTCGCCAAGTTCGAAACCACCTGAAGACCCTGAAGCCATCCACCTGAACCTGCTACGGTTGGCGCCTTAGAGAGGTGGGGCAGAGAGGTGGGGCTTGAACGACCTCGAGCGCCGATTGTCCGGAGAGGTTCTGAAACTTCCGCTCTTACCGCGGCTCTCTTCCTGCGAAAACATATGGAAACAACAGTTGAGGAGTCGGGATATGCATCGGATGTGGAACGCGGCAGCTGCCATTTGTGTAGTTGCGTCACTTGCGATCGTAGCTGGCAGTCTCGGCCTTTCGGTTAGCTCGGCAGAGGCTGCGGAAAGCCGCACGTCGAATCATGCAGCGCCTGACGAGTTCGAGCTTCAGACGCCTTCGCCGCCCCCTTCGGACAACGAGCCTGTCAACTTGGCCAACGGCGACCTGCGGAAAGCCGTGCTCAACAGCCGAACGCCCCGGAGTACGCAGTCGGCCGGCAAGGACGTTGTGGTCGTTGAGGTTCTGTTCGAAAAGGGGGACGGGCCCGAAACACGCGATGCGGTCCGGGATGTCGACGGTGAGCCGGGCATCACCGTCTCGGGAGAGCTGGTTCAGGCCGAGGTTCCAATCGATGGCCTGGAGGCTCTTGAAGCCGACCCTGCAGTTGAGTTCATTCGCCCGCCGCTCGATTACGACGAGCCGATCGAGCCAGAGGAATCGCAGGACCCGTTCTCGCCTTCCACGGCCGGCAACTATGCAGGTGAGCAGATTTCGAAAACCAACGCTGACGCGTGGCATGCCGCTGGGATAACCGGCGCCGGGGTCAAGGTCGGAATCATTGACAGTTTCGACTCTGGCTATTACAACGATTCCAGGAACAGTGGTGATATTCCCGCCATTTCGGGTTCGTTTTGTCGCTACAACGGAGGGGCCTGCAATATTTGGGGTGGAGGTCGGCACGGCATCGGCGTCGCCGAAGCGCTGATCGACATGGCCCCCAAGGCGGATATCTACTTCGCGAGTGCCACCAGCGCCGCCGATACCCAGGCGGCAATGGACTACTTCCATTCCCAGGGTGTGAAGGTCGTCACCCGATCGGAGACCGGGCGCTACGACGGTCCGGGCGACGGTACCGGTCCGATCGCGACAGTTATTCAGGAATCGGCAATCGACAAAGGCATGTTCTATCTCAACGCGGCCGGGAACTCCGCCGGCAGAACGAGCGATAACCCCGGCTCCCACTATCGGGGCAACTTCACCGACGTTGACGCTGACGGTTGGCATGAGTTCGCTCCGGGTCGGCAGTTGATGCGCTGGGACTGCAGCTACGCGAACGGCCTGAGGTGGAGTGACTGGGGCGAAGGTTCGCTGACATCGGACTACGATCTCTTCCTGTATAGCGATGCCGGGGGCACAAATCAAATCGATTCTTCTCAGCACCGGCAAGGGGCGGCGGGGGCGCCTCCGCTGGAACTGGCGACCGACTGCGGGACTAACGGCCAGCCCGCATATGCGGCAATCAAGAAGATCGCAACCAACGGCGGTGACACCAGTGACACTCTGCAGTTCATGACGAATGGTTACGCAGTCGAGTTCCCCAGTAACCCCTACAGCGCGTCCGGACCGATGAGCGACCTCAACAGTGCGGGGGCGGTCTCCGTGGGGGCCGTGGATCCCGCGCCGGGCACGACGATTGCTCCATACAGTGCTGAGGGACCCACCACTGACGGGCGGATCAAACCGGACCTCTCGGCTGCGGCCTGTGTCAAGACCTTGTCCTATTTTTTTTCGAGCCGAGGATGCTTCGATGGCACGAGTTCTTCGACGCCGGTTACCGCCGGTGCCGCCGCCCTCGCGCTCAGCGGCTCGGCCGCCAACTCCCCGCAGACCCTGAAGAAGTTTCTGCTCGATTCGACGATTGACCGCGGTGCGACCGGTCCCGACAACATCTATGGGCAGGGCGAACTTCTTCTGCCCGATCCTGCCGTAGGGGTTACCGGGGCCTACGTCCCGGTCGGCCAGATCTCCCCCGGGGAACCGGAGGCATGCACGGTCGGCAATATCCCCCAGATTGCCACCGGGGCGGCGCCCTCGTACACCGTCTCAAGCGACGGCGTGATCACCGAGTGGTCCCACAACGGCCGCGCCGCAGACCCCGGCTCGGGGGGGCTCCAGGTCTGGCGCTCCGCCGGCGGCTCGAATTACACGCTGGTCGGCAAGAGCACGATCAAGGCTTTTGTTCCGGGCAAGAACAGCTTTCCGATCAACCTGGCGGTCAAGGCCGGCGATCTGATCGGACTCCGGATCGCCAGTTCCGGGACCGGCTGTTACTACTACGGTGGCCCGGGCGACGTCGCCGGCAACGGCGCGCCAGGGGAGACGCAGCCAGATCCGCAGGCGGGCGAGACGCAGGCTTTCGACTACCCGGTAAACGGTGTGCGGGCGAATATCTCGGCTACCTTCTCGGACACCACCGGACCCGAGACCACGATCAACTCGGGTCCCTCCGGTGGAACAAACAACAAGTCCCCGAGCTTCACCTTCTCCGCCGACGAGGCGGACTCCAAGTTCGAGTGTCGCAACGTCGACCGCCTCGGCCTTGGCGCCGAATGGTCAGACTGTTCGACGCCGAAGGGATACTCGAACCTCCTCGACGGCGACTACAGATTCGAGGCGAGGGCCACAGATCGTTATGGGCGCACCGAATCGACCCCAGCTTTCCGCACCTTCACGGTCGACACGTCCGCACCCGGCACAAACATCACGTCCGGACCGTCTGGCCCGACCAGCGATGCGACCCCGACCTTCGCCTTCTCGGCGTCCGGCAATGGCTCCGCCGGCTCGAGCTTCGAGTGCGAGGTTGACGGGGGTGGCTTCGGTCCCTGCAGCTCGCCGCACACTCTGGCCTCGCTGGCCAACGGCGACCACACCTTCAGGGTCCTGGCCACCGACCCGGTCGGCAACGTCTGCATTTGTAGCAGCAACAGCAATCGCCGGAATTTCACGGTCGACACCAAGCTGAAGGGCTCGGCGAGCGCGAAAAAGAAGCAGAAGCAGAAGGGCAAGAACATCGTGGTGAAGGTCAAGGTCGGGACCACGGAGGATGATCTCGCCGCCAAGGCAACAGGCAAGGTCGTGGTGGGCAAGAGCTCCTTCAAACTGAAGCCGGCCAGCAAGGACCTCGCCGCGGCCAGCAGCTCCGGAAACGCGGGGGCGTCCGCCAAGACAGTCTCCAAGGTGCTGAAGCTCGTCCCGAAGAAGAACAAGGACGAGAAGAAGATCGTCAAGGCCCTGAAGAAGGGCAAGAAGGTCACCGCCAAGGTGACCGTGAAGCTCACTGACGAAGTGGGCAACAAGGACCGCGACAAGGTCAACGTGAAGCTGAAGCGCTAGGGCCCACGATCAGCCGCAGATAGACCGGCTGCTGCGGCAGGCGCGTGGCAGCCACTCGCGGCCGTAGTGCCGGTATGGCTGAGATAGCCGCGGCATTGGGCGTCGGCCCCGGTCTGGTGCCCGAATAGGCACAGTCCACGGTAATCCGGGACAATCCACCCGGTCGCGTTCGACGCGGCGACGGAACAGATCCCCACTGCCGGAGCTGAATCTCCCGATCCAGAGCGATCGACCCCGTGAACCTCCTTTAGCAGCTTGGGCACTCCGTTCCGGTTCGATCACCGGTTCCAAGCGCCACCATTTCCGGAGTGTGAATCTTTGCGCCGCAGCCTGGACAATCGCTGGGGATTCTCGAAGCCCACGGTCCAGAACACATAGTCGCGAGCGGGACGGGTCAAGATCGAAGATGGTGGAAAGCGGTCGGACGTGCCGAAGCTTGCCGTTCGGATCAGCCGGGGAAGGGATTAGGGTCCCCGAGCGCTTCGCGTTCTCTCGTCGACACCTTCGTTGACACCCCCCTGATTTCGATCGTTCACGAGAGGCCTCCAGAGAGCAGAAAACCCCTTGCCAGCAGGGCTTTCACGACATGCCGGGAGCAGGACTCGAACCTGCGACACGTGGATTATGATCGCAAGAGGGCAGTTCGGGCTGGTGCGGGTTAGTACGGGAAAGTCCCGCAAGCGTGGCTAATCGGGGGAACTCGGTTCAGCCTCAGTTCGGCCAACCTCGTTGGGGGAGCCTCGACCTTCGGGACGTGGTGAGCCGATCCAATGTTCTGAAGATCGCAGGTTCAAAGCGGGCCCCCGCTATGTTCGTCAGGGAGTCCGCTTCCCGCCTTAGAAATTCTGCCT
>JAENXK010000181.1 GCA_016649615.1 Thermoleophilia bacterium | reverse complement strand
TCGTCATCGTCGGCAGCGGGGCCACCGCGGTCACCCTTGTTCCGGCGATGGCCGGCACCGCCGCCCACGTCACCATGCTGCAGCGCTCTCCGAGTTACGTGATCACCATTCCCGAGCGAGACCCGATCGCCAACGGACTGCGCCGCCTGGCAGGCGATCGTTTCAGCTACCTGGTCACCCGCTGGAAGAACATCTTCATGGCGATCACCATCTATCAGGTGAGCAGGCGACGTCCACGATTCATGAGGCGGCTGCTTCGTGCCCTGGTTAGACGCGAGCTGCCCGAGGACTACGACGTCGACACCCACTTCAACCCGAAGTACGAGCCCTGGGACCAGCGTCTCTGCATGGTCCCGGACGGCGACCTGTTCAAGTCACTGAGCGACGGCTCGGCCTCGATCGTCACCGATCGGATCGAGACCTTCACCGAGGGGGGACTGAAACTGGAGTCAGGCAGGGAGCTGGATGCCGACATCATCGTCACCGCCACCGGTTTCGACCTGCTGGCTTTCGGCGGGATCGAGTTCATCGTCGATGGCCGGGAGATCAACCTTCCGGAGACCTTTGCCTACAAAGGACTGATGCTCAGTGGGTTGCCGAACTACGCGTTCACGATCGGCTACACCAATGCACCGTTCACGCTGAAGGCGGATTTGGTCGCCCAGTACGTGTGCCGCCTGCTGAAATTCATGGACCAGCGCGGCCTCGACATCTGCGTTCCGGTGAAAGACGACCCCTCCATCCATGAAGCCCCGCTGCTCGACTTCGATGCCGGCTACGTCAAGCGCTCCGAGCATCTTGTGCCCAAGGCCGGTTCCAGGGAGCCGTGGCGACTGGGCATGAGCTACGTGCAGGACCTGTTCACCCTGCGCCACCGCCCGATCTCGGACCGGGCGCTGCGATTTTCGAAAAGACCCCGGCCCGCGCCGCAGGAGCCGGCAGAACCCGCGCCGGCCCGGGTCCCCCCTTCAACCGGTTCGTAACTACAACCGGCCCGCAGCGCTTCGCCCGGAATCTCCGGACGTCTCGTCCACCAGACGCCTGTACTGATCCGGCCGACGCGTCTCATTCAGGCCGAGTTCGAGCCGGTCACGGCGATGGTCCGGGTCGAAGTCGGTCAGGATGCGGTCCCGCTCGCGGGAATCTGCTGGGTTATGCAATGAGGTCCGCCACCGCCATACGAGACAACCCTGCCGGGTACGCCGACCACCTCGCGGTCGGGAAACGCTCCCTGGATCAGCTCAAGTGCCTCCTCGTCGAACGGGTGGTCGGCCAGCGGAACGATCACGCCGCCGTTGGCGACATACATGTTGGCGTACGCGACCGTCATCGGGCCCCCGTCAAAATCAAAGTAGGGCCAGAGGGGCAGCTCGATGACCTCTATCTTCCGGCCCGCCACGTCGGTTGAATTCCGCAGTATCTCCAGATTGGCCGCCATCAGGTCGTGGTTGGGACCGTCGGGGTCTGAGTATGTCTGGGAGATCACCACTCCGGGCCGTACGTAGGCACAAACTCCATCTACGTGACCGTCCGTGTGATCGTCTTCGGCGTGGCCCCAGGGCAGCCAGATGATTTTCTCGACTCCCAGCTTGTCTCGAAGCTCGGCCTCGATCTCTTCCCGGCTCATCCCCGGATTGCGGTTCGGGTTGAGCAGGCACTGCTCGGTAGTGATCAGAGTCCCTTCGCCATCTACGGTGATCGCACCCCCTTCGAGCACCATCTCGGACGGGATCCGATCAATACCGATGTGTTCGAGAACGCCGGCGGACATCGCGGCGTCTTTGTCGTAGGGCTTGAACCGCTCACCCCATGAGTTGAATCTGAAGTCAACACCGGCGACCTCGCCATCTCCGGTTTGAACCATGATCGGCCCCGAGTCCCGTGCCCAGGAATCGTCGATCGAAACCTCGAGTACCTCGACTCCCTGGTCACACAGTTCTCGAACTTCGCCGGCCTGCCCCGGGTTGGTCGCCATCAGCACCGGTTCGAAGCGGGCGATCGCATTCGCGGTGGCGGCATAGTCGCGCTTGGCCTGCTCGAAGTGTCCGCCCCATAGCTCGGTACGGGTCGGCCAGGCCATGAGACATGCCTGATGAGGCTCCCATTCGGCCGGCATTCGGTAGGACCCGCTCTGCGACTGCACTCTCTCGCTCATGAGTGCACCATGGCATAGACTGAAATTTTAGTCAAATACGATTCGACTACCGTGTGACGCCCTGCTCAAAGGAAGTTTCGGGGCGTCGACAGCAACCCAGCCGAGGAGAGCGAAATCGTGGCCAGGAATGAGAAACTCGAGGTCAGACCGGAGGGCGAGGAGAATTCGTCGTCGCCCCGCGAAGCCGACGGCCGGACTGCCCTGCTCGACGCCGCCTGCCACTACATCGCGACCAAAGGCCTGCGTGGCCTGCGCGTCGAGGAGGTGGCAGCGGAGGCAGGGGTTGCGACCTCGTTGATCTATCACCACTTCGGCGATCGCGCGACCCTGCTGCGGGCAGCGCTTGAACACGTCGGAGAGAGGGCCGGGACCTATACTCGGACCGACCCCGAGCAGACCGGACGCAGTGCTCTGATCGCCTCGGTCGTAGCCGAGGTTCAGGACCGGGACGAGGTGCGCGAGAACAGCGCCGCCTGGAACGAGTTTCGCGACGCCGCGGTTTTCGACGAGGCGCTCCGTCCGGCGCTGTTTCGGTACACGCAGGAATGGATCGATGAAGTGGCCGATCTGGTCGAGGGCGGCAAGGAGGACGGCTCGATCGCCGGCCATGTCGACGCCGGGTCGGTCGGCCGGCAGGTGACCGCACTGACCGAGGGAATCAGCACGCGCTGGCTTTCGGGCTTCATCTCGACCGACGCCGCCCGCCGGGAACTCCAGACAGCGGTTGAGCGGAGTCTCGACCCCGGATCGGAATGACGGGATGACCGCGCCCAGGCGCATGGCGGGGCTGGCGGCCTCATCGGTGCTGGCGGTCGCGGCTGCTGCCCACGTCGGCTGGGCCTTTGGGTCGAGCCGGCCGGCCGCCGATCGGGAACAGGCGGCTTCGATGTTTGCGGGATCCGAATATGCGCCCGGTCCGGCGGCTTGCCTGACGGTGGCGGGCCTGCTTGCCACCGCGGCCGCACTGGCCGCAGGCGCCGGCGGCCGGCATCCACTGGCGAGGCTCGGCCGGGCCGGCGTGGCCGGGACCCTGATCGTCAGGGGAGTTGCCGGGCTGACCGGCAACACCGAGCGCCTCGGCCCCTGGCGGGTGAGCGAT
>JAENXK010000230.1 GCA_016649615.1 Thermoleophilia bacterium | reverse complement strand
TATTTTTCCGGCAGCTCGGTGAAAACCGCTTCCTGAAGACCGGGAGCCAGCTCTTCCAGAATTCCGGGAGCATCCTTGTCGGCCAGCGCCCCGAACAGGGCGACCACCGGCCGGCCGCCGGCTATCTCCGGCAGCGTCCGGACCAGGGCGGCCGCCCCGTGCCGGTTGTGAGCGACATCGACGAAGACCGGGGGGTCCTCGCTGACCTGCTGCAACCGGCCCGGGTTCTCGATGTCCGCCGCGGCATCACCCACCCGGCCCTGATCGAGTTCCCCCAGGAAGACCTCGGCCGCCGCTCTGGCGACGGCGAAGTTCTGCCGCTGGAATTCTCCGCGCAGGTTCAATCGCCGCTCAGCCGGATCGGGTCCGCCGGAGCGGTCGGCCCTGACCACCCGGCAGCCGAGCCCGGCAGCCTTCCGATCGGCCAGGGCTGCTGCGTCGGGGGGCAAATCGCCCAGCACCAGAGTCGTCCCGGGACGCAATACCGCCAGCTTCTCGGCCGCGATCTCGAGTCTGGTCTCACCCAGGTACTCGGTGTGGTCGATGCCGATCGAGGTCAGCACCGTAACCCGGGAGTTGATCGAGTTGGTCGCGTCGAGACGGCCGCCGAGGCCGGCTTCGATCACCGCCAGATCTACCCCGGCTTCAGCTAGCGCCAGATATGCGGCCGCGGTCACCAGTTCGAACTGGGTCACGAACTCGCCCTCGGCGAATCCGCCCTCGACCACCCCGGCTGCTGTTACGGCCCGCTCGACCGCGGCGGCGAAGCGGTCGGTGGCGATCTCGCGGCCGGCGATCATCACCCGCTCGGTCCAGCGCTCCAGGTGTGGTGAGAGCGTGCAGCCCGTGCTGACCCCGTGAGCCCCGGCGATCGCGGCGATCATCCGGGTGGTCGACGACTTGCCGTTGGTCCCGACCACATGGATTGACTCGAACTCGTCCTGAGGTCGGCCCAGCTCGGCACAGAGCGCCTCCATCCGGTCCAGTCCCAGGGTCCAGCCGATCGGCGCCAGCGAGTCGAGGTGGGCCCCGGCGTCGAACATCAGGCCGCGCCGGCCCGCCTCAGCCCAGTTCGGCCAGGTCAGCCGAAATGCGTTCCAGCTTCTCGCGCTCCTCGGCCACGACCTCGGCCGGGGCCTTTTCGACGAACCCGCTGTTGGCCAGCTTGCCGGCGATCTTCGTTCGCTCACCCTCGAGTTTCTCTCTGCGGGCAGCCAGCCTGGCCGACAGCGCTTCCATGTCCAGTCCCTCGGACGGCCGGATACCGATTCCGGCGACGGTGGCGACCGGTTCGCCGCTGCCCTCCCCGATCCGCACCCGGCCCAGCCGGGAAACGAACTCCGGTACCGAGGTGCCGTCGCCGGCCGCGTCAAGCACGACTCTGGGTGGCACTCCGGCCATGTCGCGCCAGCCGCGGAGCCGCCTGGTCAGGTCTATCGCCTCCTCCACCTCGGACTCGATCACCGGATCACGCCGGTCGGCGTCGGCCCGGGGGAAGCGGTGGACGGCGAGCTGGCCCTCGCGGTAGGGATGGAACTCCCAGATCGCCTCGGTTACGAACGGCATCACCGGATGGACCAGGGCCAGGGTGCGTTCAAGGGTGCACAGAAGGACCGCCGCAACCTCCGGGTCACCTTCGTAGATTCTCGGCTTGGCGATCTTGAGGTACCAGTCGCACAGTTCGGAAAAGACGAACGAGTAGATCTCCTGGACCGCGTGAGCGAAGTCGTACTCGTCGAGCAGCGCGCTCACCGCCCCGACCGTGGATTCCAGCCGGGAGAGGATCCAGCGGTCTTCGGCCGC
>JAENXK010000038.1 GCA_016649615.1 Thermoleophilia bacterium | reverse complement strand
TCGATCACCAGCACGGCGACCTTCAGCCCCTGTTCGATCAGCCAGAGGCCGAGTGCCTCGATCGCGGTCGACTTGCCGGCTCCGGGAACACCGGTGATGCCGACCCGGCGGGCTCCTCCGGTCCGCGGCAGCAGCTCGGCGATCAGGGCCTGGGCGGCCTCCTGGTCCTCGTCCAGGCGGCTCTCGGCCAATGTGATCGCCCGTGAGAGCGCCGCCCGGTCACCGGCGATCACGCCCTCTTTCAGCTCTTCGACCGAAGCGCGCTCGGACACCGGACCCCCGATCAGGCGGCGGGGGTCTGGATGTCGACGCCGTGGCGCTCGATCAGCAGGGCCAGCAGATCGCCGGCGGCCTCGCCGATCACGGTGCCGGGCGGGAAGATCAGGTCGGCGCCGGCCTCCCTGAGCGGTTCGAAGTCGACCGGGGGGATCACCCCTCCGGCTACGATCGCGATGTCTTCGCGCTCCTGCTCGTCCAGTGCCTTGCGGAGGGCCGGGACCAGGGTCAGGTGGCCGGCGGCCAGGGTGCTGACCCCGACCGCGTGCACGTCGGCCTCGACCGCCTGGCGGGCGACCTCTTCCGGAGTCTGGAACAGCGGGCCGATGTCGACGTCGAAGCCGAGGTCGGCGAACGCGGTGGCGATAACTTTCTGGCCGCGGTCGTGGCCGTCCTGGCCGATCTTGGCGACCAGTATCCGGGGCCGGCGGCCCTCGGCCCGCTCAAACTCCCGGACCATCTCTTTCGTCTTCGAGAAGGAATCCGAACTCACACCGACCTCCTGCTGGTAGACGCCCGCGATCGACTTGATCTCGGCCGCATGGCGACCGTACTCCTTTTCCAGAGCGAGGCTGATTTCTCCGACCGTTGCATGGGCCCGGGCGGCGTTGACCCCGAGCTCGAGCAGGTTGCCCTCGCCCGAAGCGGCGGCGTTGGAGAGATGTTCCAGCGCCGCCTGGACGGCGCCCTCGTCGCGCTCAGCCTTCAGCCGTTCGAGCTTGGCCAGCTGGGCGGCCCGGACTTCCTTGTTGTCGATCTTCAATACATCGACCATCGTGTCCTCTTCGGGCCGGTAGGAGTTGACCCCGACCACGGTCTGCTGGCCGGAATCGATCCGGGCCTGGGTCCGGGCGGCCGACTCCTCGATCCTCAGCTTGGGAATGCCCTTGGCGATCGCCTCGGTCATGCCACCGGCTTCCTCGATCTCTTTCATGTGGGCCAGCGCCTTGCGGGCGAGCCGGTCGGTCAGGTACTCGACGTAGTAGCTGCCGGCCCAGGGATCGATCGTCCGGGTGGTGCCGGATTCCTGCTGCAGGAAGAGCTGGGTCTGGCGGGCGATCCGGGCAGAAAAGTCCGAGGGCAGGCCGAGCGCCTCATCGAGCGCGTTGGAGTGGAGCGACTGGGTGTGGCCCTGGGTGGCGGCCATCGCCTCGACGCAGGTCCGAACCACGTTGTTATAGGCGTCCTGGGCGGCCAGGCTCCAGCCGGAGGTCTGGCAGTGGGTCCTGAGCGACATCGACTTGGGGTTCTTCGGGTTGAACTCCTTCATGAGCGATGCCCAGAGCAGGCGGCCGGCCCGCATCTTGGCGACCTCCATGAAGAAGTTCATGCCGATCGCCCAGAAGAAGGAGAGGCGGGGTGCGAAAAAGTCGATGTCGAGTCCGGCGTCGAGGCTTGCCTTCACGTACTCGACCCCGTCGGACAGGGTGTAGCCGAGCTCGAGGTCGGCGCTCGCCCCGGCCTCCTGCATGTGGTATCCGGAGATCGAGATCGAGTTGAAGCGGGGCATCTCCTCGGAGGTGTAGGCGATGATGTCGGACACGATGCGCATCGACGGCTTCGGCGGGTAGATGTAGGTATTGCGCACCATGAACTCTTTGAGGATGTCGTTCTGGATCGTGCCGGTTATCTGGTCGTGCGGCACGCCCTGCTCCTCCCCGGCGACGATGAACAGCGAGAGCACCGGCAGGACGGCTCCGTTCATGGTCATCGAGACGCTCATCTCTTCCAGGGGGATGCCGTCGAACAGGGTCCGCATGTCATAGATCGAGTCGATCGCGACCCCGGCCATGCCGACATCACCAGCCACCCGGGGGTGGTCGGAGTCGTAACCGCGGTGGGTCGCCAGGTCGAAGGCGATCGAGAGCCCCTTCTGGCCGGCCGCCAGGTTGCGCCGGTAGAAGGCGTTCGACTCCTCGGCGGTCGAGTAGCCGGCGTACTGGCGGATCGTCCAGGGCCGGTTCACGTACATGTTCGGGTAAGGACCACGCAGGTAGGGAGGAAAGCCGGGCATGGTGTCAAGGAAGTCGAGACCGTCGAGCGCGGCCGATGTGTAAGCGGGATCGAGCTCGATTCCCTCCGGGGTCTCCCAGTGGACCGGGTCGGCGTCGTTGCCGGAACCGGCAGCGGATTCGGCAGCCTGATCGAGGATCTTTTCGAGCTCTTCGACCGGGGCCGGCCTGCTCTCGACCCCGCCCAGCTCGATCTCGGAGAAATCGGGGATCCCGGTCATCTGCCGGCCCCCACTGGACCCCCGGCGACCTCGACGCCCAGCCGCCCGAGCGCGGCGGTCAGGACCTCGACCATGTTGACGCCGTTTTTGACCAGCTCATCGGCCCCGGCGGCCTGGTTCAACTCGGGGGTCGAGTTCACCATGTAGATGTATTCGGCCCCGGCGGCCCGCAGCGACTCGACCAGCCCGGCCACTCCTTCCGGGGTCTCGCTCCGGCCGGCGCAGACCGCGGCCAGCCTGAAGCCGCCCGCCTTGAAGACCTCGGCCTGTTCTGCGGCGCCCTCGAGGTAACCGCTGGGAACGGTTTCGATCCCGGCGACCTCGAAGAAGCTCTTGGCCCAGTTGGCCAGGTTGACGTGGGCGGCGATCGTGCCCATGCAGGCGAGGTAGATCTGCGGCCGGTCGTTGCCGGCCGCCTCCCAGGCGGTCACGGTATCGCGTAGGTGTTCGAACGGCGCCGCGTCGGGGCGGGGTTCCAGCGGCCTGATCGAGGCCGGCCCCCCGCTCGCCCCGGCGGCGAGCGCGGCGGTCAGCTCGTCGATCCGGGCCCCGGCCACCGCCAGGGAGGTCCCCTTCTCAAGCTGCCCTCCCAGAGCGATCGCGGCAATCTCCCCGATATCTCCGGGCTCCGGGCGCTCGGCCAGACGGGCCCGGTCGATCCGGGCCAGCGCCTCGCGGTCGACCTCGGTCACCTGGGTGCCGTCGTCACCGAGCAGCGGAAATTCGTTGACCCCGGTCATCACCCGGGTCCGGTGGATCAGCTCTTCGCGGCGGTGGTCGGCCTCCCCGGCCAGGGCATCGGCGATCAGGCCCGAGCGGAGCGCGGCCAGGGCGCCGCCCTCCTTCTCGATCTCGGTGAAGCGTTCCCATCCGGAACGGGCGACCTCGTCGGTCAGGGCCTCGCCGTACCAGGAGCCCGCCACCGGATCGGCGATCCGTCCCAGCGAGGCTTCGTCCTGCAGGACGATCTGGGTGTTGCGGGCGATCCGCCGGCCGAGGTTGGAGGGCTGCCCCAAAGCCCGGTCGAAAGGCGTCACGGTGACTCCGTCTGCCCCGCCGGTCCCGGCGGCGAAGGCGGCAGTGGTGACCCTGAGCATGTTCACCCAGGGATCGACGGCGGTGATCATCCGGGCGGTCGTCTCCCCGTAGGTGGCCGAATGCCTGGCCCCGGGTTCGACCCCGCACTGCTCGAGCACCCTCGCCCAGAGCCGGCGAACCGCCCGGAACTTGGCCATCTCGAGGAACTGGTCCGGCCCGGCCGCCAGGGTGAACTCGATCTGGGCGGCCGCCGCAGCCGGCTCGAGGCCGGCGGCGAGTGCGGCCCGCAGGTGCTCGACCCCGGTGGCGATCGCGATGCCGAGCTCCCAGGCGGTGCCCGCCCCGGCTTCGACATAGATCCCGGTGTCAACCCCGAGTGCCCTCACCCCCGGCATGCCCCGGCTCACCTCGAGCGCCATCCCGGCTGCCTGGGCCAGGGCCTCTTCGGGCGAGACGGGCAGAGTGCCTTCGCGGGCCAGGGTGCCGAGCGGGTCGGCCCGGAACGAGCCGAGCGCCCGGTCGGGAGCGATCCCGCTCTCGCGCCACCGGGCGGCCAGGAGCGCCGCGGCCGGCAGAGCCGCGGCCCCGGCGTCGAGAGCGATCCCGGCCATGTCGAGATAGACGCCCTCGAGGACCTGGCTCAGGTCTTCGAGGTTCGAGATCGCGATGCCACCGTCGCCGCGGGCGGCGTCGAAGCGTTCATCCCCGGGACCGATGCCCAGACGGGCCGCCTGGTCGAATCCAAGGGTGACCTCGGTGACGCCGCCGTTCAGGTCCTCGAGGATCTCGCGGTTGGCGACCGCCCGGTCGAGATGGCCGTGCTGCTGGCGGATCTGCCAATGGCGGCCGGCTCGGGTCCCCCGGACGAACGGGGCGCGGCCGGGCAGGCCCCCGGGGTCGGGAGAGAGCTCGTCATCGCACGTGTAGAGCCACTTGGCCTCAATGCCGTCTTCAAGCCTGGTCGACAGTTCGGCGTCGGGATCGTCCCGGCCGGCCTTCTTGCTCCACTGCTCGTAGGAAACCGGGGCGAACCCGGCTGCGAGCGGGTCACTCATGGCTGGGAGACGGCGTAAGCATGGACATCACAGGGTATCTGCCCAGTCCGGGCCGACGCCGCCATCCCGGTCGGCCTGGTGCCAAAAAACCTGCCGGCGCCGGCCGGCCTTTGTAGCCGGTGGCGTTCGGCCCTATGCTGACGAGGCTTGGCTAAATTCAGGAAAGAATCAGATTTCCCGCTGGTCGCAGCGGAGCGCTTCAAATTCGCCCGGGTGAGGGAGAACCCGTACCGGGCGGTGACCCAGCGTTTTGCGCTGGCGCTCATCCTGCTGATCCTGCTGGCCGTGATCACCTGGGTCGGACGGGACGGGTATTCCGACGCCGGCGGCGGCGACACCCCGCTCACCTTCGTCGATGCGCTCTATTACTCGACCGTAACGATCACCACGACCGGCTACGGAGACATCGTCCCGGTGACCCAGTCCGCGCGGCTGATAACCACGCTCGTGGTCACGCCGGTGAGGATTCTCTTCCTCGTTCTGCTGGTAGGTACTACTCTTGAGCTTGTGGCTGACCGATCCCGATTCCTCTACCGCCTGCGCAACTGGAAGAAAGACCTCGATGATCACGTGGTGGTCTGCGGTTTCGGGGTCAAGGGCAGATCCGCGCTCGAGTACCTGACCAACCACGGTTCACCCAGAGCGGCGGTGGCGATCGACACCGGTGAGGAAGCGCTGGAGGCGGCCAACACGATGGGGATCAGTGGCATCCTCGGGGAGTCGTTCGACACCGAGATCCTGCGGGCCGCCGAGGTGCCTAAGGCCGGAATGGTGATCGTCTCGCTGAGCACCGATGAGCTTTCGATCCTGACCATCCTCCGGGTGCGAGAGCTGAACAAGAAGGTGAAGATCGTCGCCTCATGCCGCGAGGAGACGAACGTCGAGTTGCTGAAGCGCTCTGGCGCGAGCGAGGTGATCGTCTCGGCGAGTTCGGCCGGGCGAATCCTCGGAATGGCCGCCCAGGCTCCGGAGGCGGCGAAAGTCGTCAACGAGCTGCTGACTTTCGGCGACGGCCTCGACATCAACGAGCGCACGGTGACCGCCGCCGGCGAGGCGCTCAACCGCAACACCGACGAAACCACGATCGCAGTGGTTCGCGACGACAAAGTACTTCAGCCCGGTGACGATGCCTGCCTGCCGCTCCGCCCCGGCGACCAGGTGATTTACGTCGACCAGGAGGCTTCCGCCGCCGCCGCCGCCGAAAACGGCGCCGTCACCTGAGTTCGTAACGCGAGCCGGCCCCGACTGGGCCGGCCGCCTACTCGGAAAGCTCGACGCTGGTTACCACCTGAGGCTCGACCGGCCGGTCACCGGCGTCGGTCTTTGTCGCCTCGATCGCATCGACCACATCCATCCCGGCGGTGACCCGGCCGAAGACGGTGTGCTTGCCATCGAGCCATTCGGCAGACGGGGTGGTGACGATGAAGTACTGAGAACCGTTGGTGTCCGGTCCGGCGTTGGCCATCGCCAGGGCGCCGCGGACGATCTTGTTGTCGTTGAACTCGTCTTCGAAGGTGTAGCCCGGGCCGCCGGTGCCGTTGCCGTCTGGGCAGCCGCCCTGGATCATGAAGTCCTTGATCACCCGGTGGAAAGTGAGGTTGTCGTAGAAGCCGTCGCCGGCAAGCTTGCGGAAGTTTTCGACCGTTTTCGGCGCGTCCTCGTCAAAGAACTCGACCTCGATGGCCCCGGCAGTGGTGTTCAGCGTTGCTTTCGACATGGCCGGACCATACCCACTGGGGAAAACTGCGAGCGCCCGGCCGGCTCGGAGAGCGCCCGGCCGGCTGGTCGGGTACCGGGCCCGCCGCCGCGGCCGGTCAGAGTCCCAGGTCGCGGACCCCTTTTTCGTGAAAGCCCAGGTGATGGCCGAGTTCGTGGCGCACGGTCCGCTCGACCTGGGCGGCCAGCAGCTCCCGGTCGTGGCCGAAGTCCCGGGTCAGGGTGTCGCGGAAGATCACGATCCGGTCGGGCCAGTTGTCCCGGGCGATGCCGTCACCCCAGTAGAGGCCGTAGGCATGCCGCTCCCTGCCCTGGTCCGAGATGACCACCGGGATCTTGTTGATCTCCTCGCGAAACGGTTCGGGGAGGCCGTCGATCGCCGACGCGACCATCTCCTCGAACTCGGCTTCTGTGATTTCACCAGACATGGTCACATTCTGGCAAGCGGCTCCCGTCGGAATGCGATCTGGCCCTGGTGTCCGGCCCCGACCAACTGCCGGGAGACCCAGGATCGGTATGACAAGCCGCGTGCAGGAACGGCTCAACGGGGGGGAATCGGGGGTCCTCTCCTATGGTGAGACACCGCAACCGCGGCGGCCCGGTCCGGTTGTCTATACCCCATGGCCCTGGTCCGATTTTCAAGATTCGCTGCGCTTGCAGCCCTCTTCGTAGCTCTCTGCGCGGCTTTCGCCTGTGCCGACCGCGCCCGGGCCGATTTCCTCAAACCTCCCGGGAACAAGATCTTCTTCGGGGTCACCGACACCGGGGTCGGAAACGACTACCGGGCCTTTGCCCAGGACGTGGGCAAGCGCCCCCCGGTAATCCAGACTTTCCATCCTTGGGGCAACTCGCTGCACACCGCGATGCGGCGCTGGAAGGCGACCCGGGCCCGGCCGATGCTGCACATCACCACCCGCACCGACGCCGGGACCGAACTGAAGACTCCCAAGCAGATCGCCCTCGGCAAGGGCGACGCCTATCTGATCCGGCTCAACCGCTCGCTCAGCCGTAACCGGTTGCGGACCTACATCCGGCCGCTCGGCGAGCCCAACCGCTGCCTGAACCCTTACGCCGGAGTTGACTGCTCGGGCAACGTGCGTGGCGGCCATCACGCGTTCAAGTGGTACCGCTCGGCCTTTCGCCGGATCGCGATCATCATCCGCGGCGGCGCCAAGCGCGGCACGATCAACGCCCGCCTGGACAGGATCGGGCTGCCCAAGGTCTGGAAGCGCGGCAAAAAGAAGGTCCTGCCACGGAAGCTCCCCAAGGCACCGGTGGCGATGGTCTGGAGCCCGCTGCCGGCCGGCTCGCCGACCGTCAAAGTGAACCGCCCGAGGAACTACTGGCCCGGCACCGACTGGGTCGACTGGGTCGCCACCGATTTCTACTCCCGCTATAACAACTGGAAGCACCTGAAGAAGTTCTACGTCAAGTGGTCGCTGGGCAAAAGGAGACCGATGGCGCTGTCCGAATTCGGGCTCTGGGGTCAGGACAAGCCCGGATTCATCAAGCGCATCTTCCGCTTCGTCCGGACCCGCAAGCAGATGCGCATGATGGTCTACTACCAGGACTTCGGAACCTCGAACGAGTTCCGGATCCAGAACTTCCCCGGCGGCCGCAGGTCCCTGAAGAAGTTCATCTCGGCCAGAGTCTTCCCCAAGTTCGCCCCGCACTACCCGCGCGACTGAGGGCGGCTGACCCGCGGTCACTTCGAGGGCCGCGTCTTCCGGGCGCCCCTGGCGGCCTGTCCCGTCGACCGGCCCGGGCGCCGCCCTACCGGAAAGCCGAGATCCCGGTCAGGGCCATGCCGACCGAAAGCGTGTGGATCTCGTCGGTGCCTTCGTAGGTGAAGACCGACTCCAAGTTGCTTGAGTGGCGCATCACCGGGTATTCGAGGGTGACCCCGTTGGCGCCGAGCATCGAACGGGCCGAACGGGCGACGGCCAGAGCCGCACGTACGTTCTGCCGCTTGCCCATCGAGACCTGCTCGGTGGTCAACTGGCCGTCGTCCTTGAGCCGGCCGAGGTGCAGCGCCAGCAGGTAGCCCTGCTGGACCGCCGCGGCCATGTCGGCCAGCTTGGCCTGGCTCAGCTGGAACGAGGCGATCGGCACCCCGAACTGCTCACGGGTCAGCGAGTAGTCGAGCGCCGCCTCGTAACAGGCGCGGGCGGCCCCGACCACCCCCCAGACGATGCCGTAGCGGGCTTCGTTCAGGCAGCTGAGCGGACCCTTCAGTGACTGGACCGCGGGCAGCCGGCTGGAATCCGGCACCGGGACGCCGTCGAAAATCAGCTCGGAAGTAACCGAGGCGCGAAGCGAAAGCTTGCCGTGCATCTCCGGCGCGGTGAAGCCCTCCATCCCCGGCTCGAGAAGAAACCCCTGGACCCCGTCATCGGTCCGCGCCCAGACCACGGCGACGTCGGCGATCGAGCCCGAGGTGATCCACATCTTCGCCCCGTTGATCACCCATTCGTCGCCATCTTTCCTGGCGGTGGTCCGCATGCTGCCCGGGTCTGAGCCCGAGTCGGGCTCGGTCAGGCCGAAGCAGCCGATCTTCCGGCCCGCCGCCAGCTCCGGCAGCCATTTCTGTTTCTGGTCCTCGTCGCCCCACTTCCAGATTGCGAACATGGCCAGCGATCCCTGGACCGAGCAAAACGAGCGCAGGGCGCTGTCGCCTGCTTCGAGCTCCATGCAGGCGATCCCGTAGGCGACCGCGCTGGAGCCGGCACAGCCGTAGCCGTCCAGATGCATGCCGAGCACCTCGAGCCCGCCGAGCGCCTCGGGAACGGAACGGTCGAAGGTGCCGTTCTCGTAATGCTCGTTCAGGCCCGGCAGGTACTTCTCGTTGACGTAGCGGGCGACCGTCTCTTTGATCAGGCGCTCTTCGTCGGAGAGCAGCCGGTCGATTTCAAGAAAGTCTGTCGGTTTCATCAAGGGCCTCCTCGGGTCGGTGGAGGCAGACTAGTTCACCGGTCCCGGCTCCGAACCCGAGTGTGTGGCCACAGTCGAGGCACGCTACGACTGAAGCGGGCCGCTCAGCCCGGCAAAGCCCCACGCCGTGCCCGGAAATTGCGTCTTCTGCCTGCCTTCCTGGCGACCGGGCCGGACTGAGCGTCTAGTATCGCGGCCGCATGATCAACGCCGAATCCGTCGCCTTCTGGCGATGGAGCGGGGGACCCAAAAGGGGCTTCGAAAAGAGGCCCCCGGGGCGAATCGGACCGGAGCGTCCGTAGCGCTACTTCTTCAGCGCGAGCCCGTCAGCTAACCCCGCAGGCCTGACGAAGAAGGAGGTACCAGATGATGCTGAACAACCAGGTCATCGATCCCGTGGTCGAGGTGACCGGCGCTCGCGCCGTCTTCGCCTATGTGGTCGGTGGCATTGCCGGAACGGCGATCTCGCTGCCCGTGCTGGTCGGGGTCTTCGGCCTCTAGCCAGAGCAGACCCGGGGCCCGGCTGCCGGCCGGGCCCCGGACTGTTTCAACCTCTGACCCGGACCAGGACCGGCTTCGAATGGCCGCTCGCGTAGGGGAAGTACTGCGAGTCGAGCAGTACCGCCCGCAGCCTGATCCGGGCCCGGCCGGTGATGTAACGGAAGCGGTAGCCGGCCCGGAAGCGTCCTCCGCGGTCGGCCCTGGTGACCAGGACCGGGCGCCAGCGCCCGGCCGCCTTCTCGAAGTACTGGATCGCAACCAGACTGCCGCGGTCGGGCCTTCTGGCCCAGCCCGAGCGGACCCGGCCGCGCAGGCGAACCCGCTGACCGGTCTTCAGACGGCGGGGCCGGGCCCGGAAGCGGACCGAGCCGGCCACCTCGAGTTCGAGTGGACCGACAGAAGAGCCGCTGTAGCGCTCGCCACCCCGGAACTCGACCGAGACCCGGCGCGAAGTTCCACGGCGCAGGTCGAAACTGAAATGGCCGTCTTCGCCGGTGGTGACCGTGGTCACCGAGACCCCGGCCCTGGCTCCGAGGGCCGGCGTCTCGGTGATCCGGACGGGCTGCGAAGCAAGCGCGCCGCCGCCGGAGTCGGCCAGCCGGCCCTTGACCAGGGCGGTTCTCCCGTAGGGGATCCGGAGGGCCGGGCCACCAGCCGGGCCACTGCGACTCACCGGACCACTCATGCCGGCGCTCAGCTCGGTGGCGGTCCGGCGCGGGGCCCGCAGGATCATCGCCGAACCATTCGCCCGGGTCGTGACCAGCGACTGGTTGCCGGCCCGGTCGACTATCCAGGCCCTGAATTCATAGCTGCCGGGCTCGACATCGTCGCCGGGAAAGCGGGCCACCAGTTCCCGGACCTTCTCCGGGTTGTCGGTCGAGGTCGGCAGATTCCGCCAGCTTCCTCCGTTTTGCCGGCGGTAGGCGATCACGCCGGTCCGCGGCCCGGAATGGGCGTCGGCAACCGGGACCCGCAGAACCTCGGGGTGGCCGAATGTCGGTTCGGTGAAGTAGCCGGACGGCGGCAGGTCATCGAAGCGCAGGGTCACACTCGCCGTCGCGGCCTGGTTCTCGTTTCCGGCGGCGTCCAGCAGCCAGACATGTACCCGGTACTCGCCCGCCCCGGGGGCCATCACACCGCCGGTCGAGCCGGTTCGGTAATGCAGTACCGGCCCGGACTCAAAGCCGCCGGGGCCGGTCACCCGATAGCGGTGGGCGACAATCGGTGCCCCGGATCCCTGTCCGGGATCGGTCCAGGTGAGATCGAAGCCGTTGTCCCGTCGCCACTGATCGCCTCCGGTCACCGCGAGGTTTTCCGGTGCCGCGGGCGGGTTGTTGTCGACCTTGATCACGCGATCAGCCGTGCAACCTGAATTGCCGGCGAAGTCGACGCCACAGTGGCGCAGCCGGTGGGTCCCGTCGCTCAGCACCGCGGTCGGGATCGAGTGCGTCCCACCGGCAGCGACCGGGCAGGGCTGCATTCGGGTCGCGCGCCACTGACCGGCGATCAGCGCCTTTGAACAGGCGAGTTCGGTGTGGCCCCGGATCGCTCCGTCGATCGAAGTCTGGGCGTAGCGCAGGCCGGATCCGGCATCCCGGTCCGAGAAAGAAAGCGACCGGGTTCCCCGGAGCCAGCCAGGGCCGGTCAGGTCACCCGAGATCGATGAGGTCGGCCGGCTCGAATCGTCAAGCGTGATGGTCAGGGCCCGAACCCCGGCCAGGGACCTCCCCGAGGCGTCGCAGACCTTGTCATCGGGCCGGGCACAGAGCAGCCGCGACTCGATCGCCGCCGCGTGAGGCGAGAAAGCCCGGTTGAAGTCGCGCCGCACGGTGTCGGTGGTCTTGAACTCGGCGAACGGCGTGAAGCCGCCGGAGGCCGCGACCGAGCCGATCCGGTGCTGGAAGTTGTCACGCAGGATCTGCCACCGGTGTCCGTGGACGGTGACGATCCCGGTACCGGGAGGCGCCTGCCAGCGCCAGCGGGCAAACCGTGTGCCACCCACGGTCCGGGCCGAACCGCGAGTCTCGCTGGTCAGGTGTACCCCGTCGAATCCGTCGGCCGAAGGCGGGGTCTGGCAGTAGCTGCTGCGAACGAACTTGCCGGCGCTTGTGTCGAACCATCCGGCGTCATGACCGACGTGCCAGCCGCACTGGGCCACGGTATAGCGGGCGGCCGCGGCACCATCGGCGGAGAGCGCCCCGAACCCGACCAGTGCGAGCAGGGTGAGCAACAGCGCGGCAGGCAGCCTCCGCCTGAGAATCGTTCTGGTCGTCATAATCAACTCCTCGGGTAGGGGCATCTGCCTCCCCTAGGCACCGATCGGAAGGAACTCTCCCCCTCTCTGCCAGAATCAGGGCATGGCCCTCCCCACCGAAGAGCAGATAACAGAGAAACTGACCGCCGTCATCGACCCGGAACTCCGGCGCAACATCGTCGAACTCGGCATGGTGCGCTCGATCGAAATCAAGCCCGACGGAAAGGTGAACGTGGTGGTCTCGCTGACGACGCCCGGCTGCCCGATCCGATCGCACTTCCAGGACGCGGTCAGCGCCCAGACTTCACAGCTCGAGGGAGTGACCGGGGTCGAAGTCGGCTTCGACGTCCTGAGCGACGAGGAGAAGTCCGACCTCCAGCAGACTCTGGGCCGGGGCAAGCTGCCCGCCGGGGCGCTGGCCCAGGTCAGCAATGTGATCTGCGTCGCCTCCGGCAAGGGCGGGGTCGGCAAATCGACCATGACCGCCAACCTCGCGGCCGCTCTCCAGGCTCAGGGACACAAGGCCGGTGCGCTCGACTGCGACGTCTACGGCTACTCGATCCCCCGCATGCTCGGGGTCAACGGCAAGCCCGACGTCAACGGCGAGCGCAAGATCCTCCCGCCCGAATCGGTCGGCGGGGTGAAGACGATGTCGATCGGCTACTTCGTCGAGAAGAACTCGGCCGTGGTCTGGCGGGGACCGATGCTCCACAAGGCGATCCAGCAGTTCCTCGAAGACGTCGCCTGGGGAGAGCTCGACTACCTTCTGCTCGACCTGCCACCCGGCACCGGCGACATCGCCATGACCCTGGCCCAGCTGCTTCCCCAGGCCAAGATCGCGATCGTCACCACCCCCCAGCCGGCCGCCCAGTCGGTCGCCCGGCGCTCGGCCGAGATGGCGAACAAGGTCGACCTGGAGGTGATGGGCATCATCGAGAACATGTCCGGATTCACCACGCCCGACGGCGAAACCTTCTCGATCTTCGGCGAGGGCGGCGGTGAACTGCTGGCCGCGGAGCTGGGGGTCCCGCTGCTGGGAACTATCCCGCTTTCCGAAGAGCTGCGCGAAAACGCCGATGAAGGCACGCCACTGGTGACCGAGCGGCCCGATTCTCCGGCCGGAGAAGCGATCATCGAGATAGCCAACCGGATCGTCGCCTCGACCCCGCGCGAGCTGCCGATGGTGCAGGAAGCCCCGCCGGCCGCTCCGGAGCCGCCGAAGATGGGCGCCAACGCGCGCGAACTGCCGGTGGTCCAGTAGCTGCCGCTGCGCCGGCCGGGACGACGGGTGGGCCGGATCACGGCATTCGACCGCAACCACGCAGGCCCGGCCCTGTTTGATGTGCACATGCTTCTCATCCGATCTGACCAGTCTGAATTCTCCAAACCGGGCCGCACCACGCGTACCCTGATCGCCACGGCACTGCTAGCCGCACTGACTGCAGTCGCGCTCGGCGTGAGCGCGACCGGTGCCCAGGCGGTACCGAAGGCGCCCAACGGCTTCCTCGGGATCGTTCCTCAGGAGGGAATCGCCCGGAAAGACACCGCCCGCATGAAAAAGGGCAAGGTGAAGAACCTCCGGGTCTCGGTTTCCTGGGGCTCGATCCAGCCGGACTCGCCGAACGAGTTCAACTGGGGTGGCCTCGACGCCACGGTCGAAGCGGCGGCCCGGGAAGGCGTGCGGGTCATGCCGACTCTCTACGCGACCCCGCCCTGGATGAGCAAGCGCTCGACCAACCTGCCGGTGAAGAACAAGAGCCAGATGGACCGTTGGCGAAACTTCGTCGCCGCGGCGGCGGCCCGCTACGGACGGAACGGTGATTTCTGGACCGATCCGGAACTGCCCGGTTCGAGCCTTCCCAGAGTGGCGGTCATCCGCTGGCAGCTCTGGAACGAGCCCAACTTCCACTACTTCGCGACCAAGGTGAACCCGAACGAGTACGCACGACTGGTCGACGCCGGTTCGGCCGCGATCAGGAAGAAAGACCCCAAGGCCGAGATCGTGCTCGCCGGCCTGTTCGGCAGGCCCAAGGGCCCGCCTTCAAAGGCCCGCGACGCGACCACCTACCTGAAGCAGTTCTCCCGCAAGGTCAAAAAGAGCAGTTTCGACTCGATCGCGATCCACCCCTACGCCGCCAACACCGGGCAGCTCAAACAGATCATGAAGGGCTTCCGCAAAGCCGCGGTCAACAGTGGCCTCAAAAAGAAGAAGATCTACGTGACCGAGATCGGCTGGGGGTCGGGCAAGGCAACCAACGCCTTTCTCACCGGAAGCCAGAGCGCTCAGGCCAACCAGCTCGGCTCGGCCTTCAACTACCTGATCAGGGACCGGAACAAGCTCAACCTGAAGGGCGTCTACTGGTACGCCTGGAAAGACACCGACCCCAAGGGCCAGAACTGCAGCTTCTGTTACACGATCGGCCTGTTCAAGTGGAACCGGAACAAGCTCAAGGCGAAGCCTGCCTGGCACAAGTTCGTCAAGTACACCCGCGGCCGTCCCTGAGACACCCGCGGCCGACTCTGGGTCCGGCCCGGCCGGGCGAGGCCTGCCAAACCGCCGGCGAGAGGCCGGCGAAGGCCCCTAGTTCTGGAAGTACTGGGCGTTCTTCTCGGTGAAGCTGGCCCACTCTTCGGGCAGTTGATCCTCGGCGAAGCAGGCATCAACCGGGCAGGCCTCTACGCAGGCGTCACAGTCGATGCACTCATCGGGATCGATGTAGAGCATCTCGACCTTTTCGTAATCGGGCTCATCCGGCGTCGGGTGAATGCAGTCCACCGGGCAGACCTCGACACACGAGTTGTCCTTGGTGCCGATGCAGGGCTCGGCGATGACGTAGCTCATTTACGAAGATGCTCCTGAATCGCGGTTTACCTGGACCGCAGATGATCACCGCAGCCTGAGGGCCCATATTAGAGGTTGGACTCGGCACCGTGCTTGCCGTGAAGGCCGCGGATAACCCTCCCGGCCCCGATCCCAGGTGATCCGCGGGCGCGGTCACCGGCTTCGGCAAATCGACCAATAGACTGGGCTTGAATGCTGAGCAAACCCCCAGGCCGAGTTTGATTTCCCGGGCCGGCCGCGCCGGGGCGACCCGGTGATTCTGCTTACCGGCGCCACCGGCTCGATCGGATCGCGGCTTTTGCCGCGACTCCTGGCCTCCGGCGAGGAGGTGCGCTGCCTGGTCCGCGAGCCGCGCCGGCTCGGTGACCGCCGGGTCGAGGTTCAGATCACGATGGGCGACCTGCGGGAACTCTCCGACCCTTACCTGCTGCGGCAGGCGCTGCGCGGAGTTGACACGGTGATTCATCTGGCCGCCTCGATCCGGGATCAGCCTCCGTACAGGGTAGAAGAGCTGAACGGCCTGGCTACGGTGCGGCTGCTGGAGGCCGCGGAAAAAGCCGGGGCCAGGCGCTTCATCTTCTTCAGCGCGCTGAACACCTCGGCCGTCCAGCGAACCCGGTTCTTCCGGGCCAAATGGATCGCCGAGCAGGCCGTGCTCAAGTCGAGTCTGGACACGACCATATTCCGGCCCTCGATCGTCTTCGATCACTCCGATCCCTGGATCACCCTGGTCCGCCGCCTCTCCTTCCTGCCGGCGATCCCGGTATCCGGGAGCGGCAACTCCCGTTACCAGCCGATCTGGGCCGACGACGTGGCCCGGGCGGTCGAGACCTCACTGGGCGCCGGCAGCGATGCCCGACCGTCCAGGAAGGACGGTTCGCCGGTCAGGCACGAGTACGACCTGGCCGGGCCGGAAACGCTCACCTACTCCGAGATGACCGAGCTGGTCGGCCTGTTCGCCGGACGCCCGAGGCCGGTGCTGCGGTTGCCGCTGCCACTGGTCCATCTCGGCCTGACCGCGCTCCACCGGATCTTCAAGGAGGCGGTATTCGCAACCTGGCAGGAGGCCGAACTGATGCGGGTGTCGATGGTTTCTGCTTCCGGAACGGCCGACGCGGAAGCGCTCGGAGTCTCGCCCCGGCCGATGGCGACGGTGCTCGCCGAAGCGCCTGGTGCCTGAGCTGCACCCGCAGGTCAGGGGCGCTCGCCACAACCGCAGCGGGCCGGCCAGACCGCAACCCGTCGCCCCGAGACCGGTTGCTAAGACCATGGTCTCAACCGGTATTCCGGGTCTCCGCCCGGGCCTTCCGATACTCGCCGCCACAGTCCTGGTGATGTTCGCCGCGACTGCGGCCGCGCTGATCGTGACTTCCGCTCCGGCCGGAGCCGCCGTGCTCGGACCGCACAAAGGCAAAGTCTTCACCGGGGTGAGCGATACCGGGTCGGTGATCGACTTCAACGATTTCGCCGAGACCACCGGGAAGCACCCGGCGGTGCTGCAGACCTTCCACCCCTGGGGAAACGGGCTCGACCTCGCCTACAAGCGGTGGCAGAACGCCGAGGTCCGGCCGATGCTCCACATCTCGACCGCCGACGACGAAACCCGTGAAGAGCTGATCACCCCGAAGGAGATCGCCCGCGGGCTCGGTGACGGATACCTGCTCGAGGTCAACTCCTTCTTCGCGGCAAACGAGCTGCGGGCCTACATCCGGCCGCTGGGCGAACCGAACCGCTGCCTCAATCCCTACTCGGCGGTCTACTGCTCAGGAGAGAAGAAGGGTGGTGAGCACAAGACGATCTGGTACAAGCGTGCCTTCCGGCGGATCGCGGTGATCGTGCGCGGCGGCCTCGCCGCCGACCGGACCGACAAGAAGCT
>JAENXK010000193.1 GCA_016649615.1 Thermoleophilia bacterium | reverse complement strand
GCGCCCGGGGAACTACGAAGTCGAACTCGGCGTCAACCTCCGCGATCTGATTTTCGGACTTGCCGACGGGATGCTCGAAGGCCACGAGATCAAGGCGGTCTACCCGGGCGGTTCCTCTTCTCCGGTGCTGGCCGCCGATGAGCTGGACCATCCCTACAGCTTCGAAGCGATGGCCGAGGCCGGCTCGATGCTCGGTTCCGGCTCGATCATCGTCGCCGACGATTCGGTCTCGATCCCCCACATGGCCCTGCGCACCGCCCGCTTCTACCACCACGAATCCTGCGGCAAGTGCTCGCCCTGCCGCGAGGGCACCAACTGGACCGTGAAGATGCTGGAGCGGGTCGTCCGGGGAGAAGCGACCCCGATGGATCTCGACATCATCTCGTCGGTCCAGCAGAACATCATCGGCCACTGCCTCTGTGTTCTCGGCGACTCGATGGCGATGCCGGTCAGCGCCATGGTCAAGAAGTTCCGCGATGAATTCGAGCAGGTGATCGCAGCCGGGGCGATACAGGGATTCCCGGACGCCGTGGGAGGCGCAGGCCAGGCCGACGGTTCCGCGCCGGGCGATTCTGGCGACGGCCCCGAAACGGCCGACCGGATCCGGCTGGTCGGGCGGCCTCTGCCCGAAGGTCCGCAGGAGATCACCCATGGCTAAGAAGACGCCCAAGCCGATCACCCTGACCATCGACGGACGCGAAGTCGCCGCCACCGAGGGCGAGATGCTGGTTGACGCCGCCAAGCTCGGTGACATCGAGATCCCGGTCTTCTGCTACGAGCCCAAGCTCGGCCAGCCGGTCGGCGCCTGCCGGATGTGTCTGGTCGAGATCGAGGGCATTCCCAAGCTGCAGACAGCCTGCTCGACCCCGGTCCGCGATGGCATGGTGGTGTACACCCAGACCGAACAGGTCAGGGAGGCCCAGAACGCGGTGGTCGAGTTCCTCTTGGTCAACCATCCGCTCGACTGCCCGGTTTGCGACAAGGGCGGCGAGTGCCCGCTCCAGGACATCGCCATGGGCTGGGGCAGGGACCGCAGCCGGGTGGTCGATACCAAGCGCCACTTCGAGAAGCCGGTCCAGCTTTCGCCTCTGGTCGCGATTGACCGCGAGCGCTGCATCATGTGTTACCGCTGCGTGCGCTTCAGCCAGGAGGTCTCTGAAGACTCCCAGCTCCAGATCCTCGAGCGCGGTGACCGCAGCTACATCGGCACCTTCGACGACCGCCCCTACATCGCTCCTTTCCAGGGCAACATCACCGAGCTCTGCCCGGTGGGCGCCCTGACTTCCTACACCTATCGCTTCCGGGCCCGGCCCTGGGACATCGAGCAGGGCGGCTCGGTGTGCACGCTCTGTCCGAGCCAGTGCAACGTCAGCTTCACCGTGCGCGACGAACAGGTCAGGCGGGTCATCGCCCGTGACAACAAGGACGTAGACGACGGCTGGCTCTGCGATCGCGGTCGCTATGGCTTCCAGATGATGTATTCAGGCGACCGCGTCCTGAATCCGGTCCGCTATGAGGACGGCCATCCCGTCCCGGCCTCATGGGACGAGGCGATCGGTCTCGCCGGAGCAGGACTGACTGCCGCCGGCAGCGCCACCGCCGCCCTGGTCGGGGATGCCTCGAACGAGGAGGGGCTCCTGGTCCAGAGCATCGTGCGCGAAGGGCTCGGCTCGGCCGACATCGACAGCCGCCAGGCGCCGACGGTCGGGCGGGAAGCACAGGTCGCGCTATCCGATCCGGCGATCGCTGCCCGGGTCCGCGATATCGACGACGCCGATGTCGTCCTCGTGCTCGGCACCGATCCGATCCACTCGGCTCCGATCTTCGACCTCCGGGTCCGGAAGGCGGTCCGTCGCAACGGCACTGCACTGGCAGTGGCGACCGAACGGCCCAGCGCGCTCGACGGCGGCGCCACGGAAACCGCACGCTACGAGTCGGGAGAGGCGTCGAACTTTGTCGCCGGCCTGGCCGCCGCGGTCAAGTCGGGCAGCGACCTCGGCATGGCCGGACTGCTTCGCGGAGCCGAGCACGCGGTAATCGTCTGGGGCGAGCGTCTCGGCCGGGGCGAAGGTGGCGCCGACGCGGTCGCCGCCCTGCTGGAGCTGAGCGAGGCGCTCGGCCTGGCCGATATGGATGATTCCGGTCTGATTGAGATTCCCGACGTCGCCAACGGGCGCGGCCTGCGCGAAGCCGGTTGCCTGCCCGATGCCGGCCCGGGCCTTGCCCCGACCGCGGCCGGCCGTGACACCGAAGAGATCCGTGCCGGACTCGAGTCGGGCGAGATCAAGTCGGTGATCCTCTACGGGGTCGATCCACTACGCGATTTGCCCGACCCCGAAGGCTGGCGCCGCGCCCTGGAGAAGGCCGACCAGGTGATCTGTTTCTCGATGGTCGCCAACGAAACCACCGATCACGCTGACCTGGTCTTCCCGCTCGAAAGCCACGCCGAAAAGGACGGCACGGTGACCCACCCCGAAGGACGCCTGCAGAGGGTCCGCCCCTCGGCCGAACGGCCCGGCGATATCCGCAGCGGCTGGCTCGTCCTGGCCGAGCTGGCCGCCGGGATCGGCCACGAAACCGGGATCTGCTCAGCCCCCGAGGCACTCGAGGCTCTGACCGGAGCGGTCCCTTTCTACGCCGGGCTGGACGACCAGGAGATCGGCGGACGCGGAATCCGCTGGCAGGACCGCCCCGCCGCTCAGGCGTTCCATGATCTGACGGTGTCCGTTCAACCGGCGAGCATCGAGTCCGACGCGAACGATCCCGCGCGGGAATCGACCGGCGAGGCG
>JAENXK010000109.1 GCA_016649615.1 Thermoleophilia bacterium | reverse complement strand
TGAAGCACCCGACAGACCGGCCCGGAGAGATCTCATAACCCGAAGGTCGCCGGTTCGAATCCGGCCCCCGCTATGTCCTTCGGGACCACCGCCAGACCCTCTCTCGCCAGAGGGTCTTTGGTGTTAAGGGCCCTGGCGACATCCTCCGAGACCGTCGCCGAGATCTCTACGCGGCCTTCGGTCCGATCGACGGCAATCTGAAGGTCGAAAGCCTCAAAGACCTGGCGCTTGATTTGCGGCGATGCCGTCCGGAGGCTTTCGCTGAGGTCCGGGACGGCCGCAAGCCGCCGTTCCAGCTCTTCGTCCTCGGCTTCGTCCCGCTCACCCGACAGGACTCAAAAGCGTGGCGGTGAGGGCCTTCGGCAATCATCTGATGCCCTACCCCCCCAGCGACGGGCACCCGGAGCAGTCAACGGGTAGCCAAGTGCGGCGAGGGGGAGATCGAACTCGCGTGCGGCTGACGGGTTCCCGCGTCAACCCGGAGCAACTTTTGCCCTGTATCTCTGTTACTACTCAAGGAGCCGAAATTTGGAATTTCAAGAAAGGAATAGTCAAATGAAAAGGCCAGTCTGATTGCGAGCCTTGCGGTAGCAGGCCTTCTCGCCCTTCCCGGAGGTGCGATCGCGGGTAACGACGCGCCCAAGAACGACGGACCCAAGGGCAATGCCTACGGAAAGATCAAGAAGAAGATCAATAAGAAGGCCAAGAAGAAGTGCGAGAACAAGAAGGGCAAGGCGAAGAAGAACTGCGTCAAGAAGGTCAAGCGCAATGCCTACGGCAACATGATCAAGGAGGAGTGCGGCGTTTCGTACGGACAGCTTCGCAAGAAGGGCCGAGAGGAAGTGAGCAAGGATCACGTGACGCCTGCGATCGGCGCGAAGAAGTTCGTCACTGACGGTCTGCTGGTCGCACACTGCAAGGACGGCGGGATCATCGTGCCGGAGGTGCCGGCGGAGGAGTAGTCCGGCGGACTCCGACCTGTCTCCGATGACCCGTCCGCGTCTGCTTTCGATCTAGCGAAAGCTTCGCAGCCGGAGATCATCTCTCGCCGAAGCGGCGCCCCAGGGGCGCCGCTTCGCGTTGGGGGAGGACTCCCACCCGCGCCTCCACCGCCCGCGCAGCGCCTCGCGGTCTAGGCGCGAGGCTGCAGGCGGTTGACCATGGGTTTCAAACCGACAGGTGTCGGACCCTAGGCCTCAGGCCGCCGCCCGCTCCAGTATCTGGGCGTCCCCCTGAGAAACGAATCGGGCCCCAGCTATGTTCGTCGGGTTCCTAGTAGGTCAGGTGACTGGCCCTCTACGAAACCGAAGGTCACTGGTTCGAATCCTGTCGGGCGCGCTTCAGATCTGGCTTGGGCGCTGGTAAAGCTCCGAGTGACCTCTTCGAAGGTCGTCGAAAAAGTGCAGTCAAGCGGGCAGTCAAGCACCATTTCTGGCTTCGGGCGCCAGGCACCGCGTGCTTTGCCTGTGGGTTCTGCGCGCTAGGCGAGGTGGCTTCAAAAAGGGACGTCGGACAGTTGCGATCGCCCAAAACCACCCTCCGACTCCTCAGCCGGTTACCACGGTCGCCCGAAGAGGCCCATCCAGGTCATCCGTACCGGTGCGCGGCTTCCGTCTCTGCCTGCGGTGACCTCAACCTGAAAGTCTCAGGTTCGAATCGGGTCCCCGCTATGTTCGTCAGGGAGACCGTCGAACCGCCATGGGGCGGTGAACCCGGAGTAGGCTCAATCGAAGTGATCGAATCATGACGAACCCGGATACCGCTCCCCAGGAGGGTTACCTCCTCCTGGCCGACATCTCCGGCTATACGGAGTTCCTGACCGGCACCGAGCTCGAGCACTCCCACGCGATCATCCGCGAGCTGACCAGGCTGATCAGAGAGCGGCTTACGCCTCCGATGCGCTTCGTGAAGCTGGAGGGTGATGCAGTGTTCTGCTACGCCGGGAGCGATGCGTTCAGGGACGGAGAACGTTTCGTCGAGCTGATCGAGTCCTGCTACTTCGGGTTTGCCGACCGGCTGCTTGACATGGAGCGCGGGACGACGTGCAGCTGTGACGCCTGCGCGGCGATCCCCTCCCTCGGCCTGAAGTTCGTCGCGCACTACGGCAGCTTCATCGTCGAGTGCGATGACGGATCCGAGGACCTGGCCGGACCCGACGTGATCCTGGTCCACCGGCTCCTGAAGAACAGAATCACCGAGGGCGGCGGACCGGCGGCCTACGCCTTCTTCACCGAGGCCTGCCGGCAGCGCCTACCCGAGGACTTCGAGTTGGCCGATCACCGGGAGACGTACGGCTCGTTCGGCGAAGTCGCCGGAGGCGTCTACGACCTGAACGCCGCCCTTCAGCAGATGCGCGAGAACCGCCGCGAGTACGTCGGCCCGGCTGACGCCGACCTCGAAGTGAACATTCGGATGCAGTTCCCCGCCGAGATCGTCTGGCAGTACTTCGTCGATCCCGACAAGCGTCTGCGCTGGCAGCCGTTTCAGACCGGGGTTGAAAACCGGCCGAATACCGGCGGGCGCATGGGTGTCGGGGCGGCCAGCCACTGCGCCCACGGCGATGCCGGTGATGCGCTACGCGAATACCTGGACTGGCGCCCGTTCACCTACTTCACCAATCGATTCACGCCGCTCCCGAACGGGCCCGAGATCATGCCACTCTCGACCGAGACGGTGGAGTTCACATCGCAGGAGGACGGCGGCACATCCGTCAGTTGGCGGATCAGGCTTGAAGACCGCGGCGAAAAGGCCCTGAGCCGGTTCGAGGTCGTAAGACAACAGCTCGAGTCGAACCTCCCCACGCTATGGGAAGCGGCGCTGTCGAAGGCTCTGGACGACGATGGAAGGCGAAGAAGCCGGGCAAGGTGAAGGTCAAATTCAAGGTGACTTCCAAGAACGCCGGCGGCAAGACCGTCAAGAAGAAGATCAAGGTCAAGAAGAAGTCGAAGAAGAAGCGCTAGGGCAGGGGCCTGAGGCGGCCACCCGCTCCAGAATTCGAGCGTCCCCCTGAGAAACGAATCGGGCCGGGGATTCGATTTCAGGGGGACCGAGTCATAGCGCGGATTCCCCTGGCCGTCGTCCCTATTCGTGACGTCGTCCCCGGGACGGCGGGGACGCGTCCCTGAACGAGATTGCGGGGCGGCTCAGTCGACTAGACGCGCGGCCTCCCCTCTATCTCGGTGATTTATCCGGTACTCGAATCTTCAGAGAAGTCGGAAGAGACTCGGAGACAGGTTCCCTGTCGACGGAGAGGTATCCGGGCTCGTTGGCCAGCAGGCCGCCCGGCTGCTGGTGGCCTCGTCGGCTTCTTGTCTACCTGTGTACGCGCTGGCATTCTGGACAACGGCCGCCGCGAACTTGACCTCGGACGCCGTAGAGGCTACGGTAAAGCAGTAGCAGCGCGGACCGAGAGAGAGCGAGGTTGAGCGCGATGCGGTTTCTGAAAATACGACGAGTCTCAGTACGGCGGGCCTTGACGATGGTGGCGGTGGCCGCACTTGCGTTCGGCGCGGTTGGCGTCGCCGAGGCAGGTAGTGGCAAGGTCAAGCGGGTCAAGACGAAGCTGGTCAAGGTCGAGATTGGCCCTGACGGGGCCAGCGGCAAGGTCAAGTCGAAGAAGAAGGCATGCGTGAAGGGCCGCAAGGTGAGGCTGAAAGGGCCGAAGCCGTTTGATCCCCGCGCCGGACGCGGGACCGTGCGGGTCGTCCCGGTGGAAACGGTGAAGATCGCCACCGTCCGGACTAACGCCAAGGGTCGTTGGAAGATCTCGCCGCCCGACGACGGCTTCTTCATCGCCGGCGTTTACAGGGTGATTACGTTCGGCGCACGGGTCTATCTCGAAGGCCGGGATCTCCGCTGCGCGGTCGCCGCCCGTGTCTTCAAGGCCTGACTACGTAGCTGAGGTCCAATGAGTCCAACGCGAGGAGCGGTGCGGTCAAAATGAATACGGGAAGTTGAATGTCAGGACCGTGACGAAATCACGATTGAATCGGCCCCTTACCACCGGGAACCCGGCCTCCTCGGCCGGAGAAAAGGAGTAGGAAATGGAATTCGGCTCAGCTTTCGCAGGTCACGGGCGCGGCAGGCTGCTGCTTGTTGCCGCCTTGGTCGCCCTGGGTGTCTTCGTACCCGGATCTCAGGCTCTTGGCTCCTTCGGCGCGGCAACAAACTTCGCCGTCGGCGGCATCCCCAGTTCGGTCGCGATCGGTGACCTGAACGGCGACAACAACCCCGACCTCGCGGTCGCCAATTCCGACTCCAATAATGTTTCGGTCCTGCTCGGCACCGGCACCGGATCGTTCGGCGCGGCGACCAATTTCGGTACCGGCAACTACCCCAAATCGGTCGCGATCGGACACCTGAACGGAGATAGTAGCGCCGACCTCGCGGTCGCCAACTCAGTCTCCAGCAACGTCTCGCTCCTGTTCGGGACCGGCAACGGCACCTTCGGCGTGCCGACCAACCTGAACGTCGGCATCCAGCCCTCCTCGGTCGCGATCGGAGACCTGAACGGCGATACGAACTCCGACCTCGCGGTCGCGAACTCCTCCTCCAGCAACGACGTCTCGGTCCTGCTCGGTATCGGTAACGGATCCTTCGTAAGGGGGTCGTTCATCGACTACATCGGCTCAGGTGCCAGCTCAGTCGCTATCGGCAAGCTGAACGGTGACAACAATCCCGACCTCGCGGTTGCCAACAGGTTCTCCAGCGATGTCTCTGTGCTGCTCGGTACCGGTGCCGCCCAGACCCCACCGGGTGGGTCGGGTGGTGTCTCCGAATTCGGCGCGGCAACAAGCTTCGCCGTCGGCAACACCCCCTTATCGGTCGCGATCGGCAAGCTGAACGGCGACAATAACTCCGACCTCGCCGTCGTAAACGCCGGCTCTGACAACGTCTCGGTCCTGGCCGGCACAGGCACCGGATCGTTCGGCGCGGCAACAAACTTCGCCGTCGGCCAAGACCCCAACTCAATCGCGATCGCCAAATTGGACAACGACGCCAAACCCGACCTCGCCGTCGCCAACTTCAGCTCCAATAATGTCTCGGTCCTGGCCGGCACAGGCACCGGATCGTTCGGTGCGGCGACAAACTTCGCCGCCGGCGAAAACCCCAGCTCGCTCGCGATCGGCGACCTGAACGGTGACAACAATCGCGACCTTGCCGTCGCCAACTTCGGCTCCGAAAACGTCTCGGTTCTGCTCGGCACCGGCACGAAAACCTCCACCGGTGGGCCCAGGATCAAGAAGGTCAAGGTGAGCGGTCCCACGACGGTCAAGAGGAATAGGAAGGCCACCTACAAAGTCAAGATCTCCAACACAGGCAATGCGGCTGCCACCGGGGTGAAGCTGAAAGTCAGCGGCAAAGGCGTTAAGGCGAAGAAGTCGCTGGGAAAGATCGCCGCCGGCAAGACCAAGACTGTCAAGGTCAAGCTCAAGCCGAAGAAGCTGGGCAAGGTCAAGGTCTCGTTCAAGTTCAGCTCCAAGAACGCCGGCGGCAAGACCGTGAAGAAGAAGATCAGAGTCAAGAGGTAGGCCGGCATTCGCCCGGTACCCGCGGGTCACGGCCTTGGATTCAGGCGGCCACCCGCTCCAGTATCCGAGCGTCCCCCTGAGAAACGAAGCGGGCCCCCGCTATGTTCTTCAGGGGGACCGGCTTTCCGCGCGAATTGGCCACTCCGCCGTCCCTATCCGTCCCGTCGTCCCGGGGACGGCACGGGACGCGTCCCTGAATCAGATTGCGGCGCGGAGGCTGACGGCGGCGATGGACGCGCGTCCTTCCTCGATCTGCGTGGATTCCCCCGGTACTCGAATATTCGGAGAGGCGGGAAGAGGCTCGGAGATACCTTCTGTGGACGAGGAGATATGTGCCCTTCTCCGCGGAGTCCGGACCTCGTCATCACGTGTGGCTTCGGTAGTAACTACCGATGAAACACCGATTCAGCGTGATGTCATGTAGGTCCGGCGAGGTATATTCTGCGAACATCGGCCCGATTGGAAGGGCCCCAAGACCAGGGGGTGACAGACAAGTCATGAAGACACTGATCGGCGTTCTACTTGCGACGCTCCTTGTCGCACTCGGCATCACGTCTCCGGCGATGTCCGCACCCCAGGGTCCCCGGGTCCTGCCGGCTTCGCATATCTCCGGCCCCCCGGCGGGTGCTTTCGCCCCGCAGATCACAACGGCCCCCGACGGCACAGCGACCGTGGTCTGGGCGCGAGGCAACGGCACCAACTTCATCATCCAGGCCGCCACCCGCCCGCCGGGCGGCTCTTTCGGCGCTCCGGT
>JAENXK010000209.1 GCA_016649615.1 Thermoleophilia bacterium | reverse complement strand
TGGTCGGCCCCGACAACGGCCTGCTCTGGCCGGCCGCCGAGCGCCTCGGAGGGGTCGACGAAGCGGTCGAGATATCGGAATCGCCGTTCAGGCTCGAGCCCACCCACCGGACCTTCCACGGTCGCGACATCTTCAGTCCGGTGGCCGCCCGGCTCGCCTCGGGGGTGCCGGTCTCGGAGGCCGGCGATCCGGTCGAGCCGTCCTCGGTGATCCCGCTTGACCTGCCCCGGCCGCGGCTCGAGGGCGATCTGCTGGTCGCACACGTGATCGCCACCGACCGCTACGGCAACCTCGCGCTGAACGTGACCGCCGAGCTGATCGAGCAGTCGTTCCTCGCGCCGGGCAGCTCGGTCGCGATGGAGGCCGCGGGCCCCGTGGCCGCCGAGATCCCGGTCGCCGAGACGTTCGGCGACGTAGGTCCGGGAAAGCCGCTGCTGTACCCTGACCCGTCCGGCTCGCTCGCCCTGGCGGTCAACCGCGGTGACGCCGCCGCGACCTTCAACCTGGCTCCGGGGGACGAAATATCGCTGTCTCCGCTCAGCTGATGCGGGTCCCGTGATGCAGATCGGGGAGCCGCACCTCCACTTCCGCACGGTCGGTTCGACCAATACCGAGGCCCGCGAGCTGGCCGAAGCCGGCGCTCCGAGCGGCACTCTGGTGACCAGTGACGAGCAGACCGCCGGTCGCGGCCGGCAGGGCCGCCCCTGGTCGACCCCGGCAGGGGCAGCGCTCGCCTACTCGTTCATCCTCCACCGGGAGGTCAGGCCTCCCAGCACGCTGCCGCTCCAGATAGGAGTCGCGGTCTGCGAGGCGGTCGAGGCTCTGGGTGTCGACCGGGCCGCCTTGAAGTGGCCGAACGACGTCTGGATCGACGGCCTGAAGTGCGCCGGCATACTGGTTGAATCGAGGCCCCAGGACGGGTGGGCGGTGGCCGGGATCGGCCTCAACCTGACCGTCGGCCGGGACGAATTTCCGCCGGAGCTGAAGGGCAGGGCGACGTCGGTCGGCCACGGCGCGGGCGCTGCCTCGGCGACTGCCGCCCTGAACGAAGCGATCGGCCGGCGGCTGGAGATTCCGTTTGAGGAGACCCTGGACGAACTGTCGTCGCGGGACGCCCTGCGTGGCAGGACGATCGGCTGGGATCGGGGCAGCGGCGTCGCGGCCGGGTTCGATCGCGAGGGCAACCTGCTGATCGAAGGACCGGCCGGGCATCTCACGACCCTGAACACGGGCGAGGTCCATCTTGAGATCTGAGGTCGACCTCGGCCGCAAGGGTGTGGTCTGGCTCCAGGGCTCGGCGATCCCGGTCGAGCGCACCGGAGCCGACCGGGCGGTAGCCCGCCTGTCCCGCCCGGCCCCCCCGCCGCGTCCGGCCGCAACCCCGGTGGTCGCCGCGGCTTTCGGTACGAAAGGTTTCGGCCCGGTATCAATATCCGGTCCCGCATCGGCATCGGGTCCGTGGTCCGGATCCGATCCGGCGTTCGGATTCGATTCGGCGGATGACCCGGGTGCGTCCGGCGTGCTGCTCGCCGGCGGCCGGCGCAGGAAGGACTCGCTGGCTGCGATCGACCGCTGGTACCGGCGCCAGGCCCGCGAACGGATAGAAGCCGAGGTGGAGGCCGAGTCCGCGCGGCTGCGCCTTGAACCGGGAAAAGTCTCGATCCGGGATCAGAGGACCCGCTGGGGATCCTGCTCCACCTCCGGCACCCTCTCGTTCAACTGGCGGCTGGTGATCGGCCCGCGCGCGGCTCTCCGCTATGTGGTCATCCACGAGCTCGTCCACGTCGAGCACCACAACCATTCCCGCGCCTTCTGGTCGGCCCTGACCGAAGCGATGCCCGACTGGAAGCGACCGGCCGCCTGGCTCAAGGCGAACGAGCGGACACTCACGGCCTATCGGCCGAGGCTCTGACCACGCCACGCCGTCTCCCGCCGCCGACTCCTGCGATCCGGCCTCGCCGACCCGCCGACCCGCCGACCCGCCGACCCGCCGGCGGGCAGGTGAACGGCTAGGCTCTCTGCAGGCAATCGATGAAGGCGGGGGCAGTGATGGTCGGCAGACAGGGATCGACGATGGTCGTGGCGGCAGCGGTACTCGGTGTTCTGACCTTCGGGGTCGGCTCCGGCTCGGCCGGTTCCGCGAACGGGCGGGACGCAGCCGGCGAAGCCGCGAAATCCAGGGCTGTCGCGAAAACCGGGGCCGCGGCGAACACCGGGGCCGAGCTCCGGCAATCACTGGACCGGGTGATCGCAGCCCCCGATGGATCTCCCGGGCTCTCGGTCCTGATCAACCGCAACGGAAAGAGCGAGTATCTGCGCCGTGGGCTGGCCGACGTGCCGGCCGGACTCGTGCCCGGGCGCAAGCTTCACCTGCGCATCGCCAGCGTCGCCAAAGCCTTCAGCGGAG
>JAENXK010000125.1 GCA_016649615.1 Thermoleophilia bacterium | reverse complement strand
TACTCGTAGAGGACCTCTTCGATCTCGCGCGGGTAGACGTTGTAGCCGCCGCGGATGATCATCTCCTTCTTGCGGTCGACGATCTTGTAGTAGCCGTCTTCGTCGACCGTGCCCATGTCGCCGGAGGAAAACCAGCCGTCCGCGTCGATCGCCGCGGCCGTCGCGTCGGGCATATTCCAATAGCCCTTCATGATGTTGGGGCCCTTGATCTGGACTTCGCCGACGTCGCCGACCCCGACCACGTTTCCTTCGTCGTCGACCAGGCGCATCTCGACCCCGTCGATCGGGGTGCCGATCGTGCCGGCCTTGCGCTCCATGTCGGCCCGGCCGAACGAGGCGACCGGGGAGGTCTCCGAGAGGCCGTAGCCCTCGAGGATCGGCGAGTTGAACTCGCTCTCGAAGGCGCGCAGGATCTCGCCGGGAAGGGCGGCCCCGCCGGAACAGCAGAGCCGGAGCGAGGAGATGTCGTACTCGCCGCGGTCCGGAACCTGGAGCAGGGCGGCGTACATGGTCGGCACGCCCATGAACACGGTCACCTTGTCGCGCTGGATGATCTCCAGCGCCTTGGCCGGGTCAAAACGTGGCAGCAGGGTGAGTTCGGCCCCGGTGGCGAAGGCCCCGTTCATGCCGACCGTCTGGCCGAAGACGTGAAAGAGCGGCAGGCCGCCGAAGTAGACGTCACCGTCCTGAGGAGAGAAAAGACCGGTGATCGCCTCGATGTTGGAGCGCACGTTGTTGTGAGTCAGCTCGGCACCCTTGGGCTGCCCGGTGGTACCGGAGGTGTAGAGCAGGATCGCGGTGTCATCACCCTCGACCTCGGCCACCTGCTCGACCGGTTCGACTCCGGCGAGCAGATCGCCGACCGTTTCGGGGTCGACCGTGATCAGCTCGGTGCCGGTCTCTTCGCAGGCGGCGACCGCTTCCGGCGCGAAGTCCTTCCAGACGACCAGGACCTCCGCTCCCGAGTTGCTCAGGTAGTGCTTGATCTCGCGGGCGGTGAGCAGCACGTTCATCGGGACCACGATCGCGCCGAGACGGAGCGCCCCGTGGTAGACGAACGGGAAATGGGGCACGTTCGGCAGCATGATCCCGACCCGGTCGCCCTTCTCGACGCCCTTGGAAGCGAGCAGGCCGGCGACCAGCTTGGTGGTCTGATCGAGCGCGCCGTACGGGACGGCGATGTCGTCGAGCCGGATCGCGATGCTGTCCGGGGAGTCGGCGGCGGATTCGCTGACCAGGTTTGCGAGATTCGGGTTCATCACTGCTCTCCTCAATACGGTTGGCTTAAGCGCGTTCGGCTTGCGTGCCTCTGCTTTTCATCCTAGGGCCCTGCGGGCTCTTCGCGTCGTACGGGAGGCCGGTTCGGCGGGGTCGCCGGCCGGGAGGCCGGGATGCAGCGCGCGGGGAGGTGGGACGGCCGCCGACCGGGCGGCGGGAAGTCTGGCCACCGGGCGGCGGTGTGGCACCCGTCCGGCCGACTCTGGGAGACTGCCGCCATGAGCTTTGAGGGCAAGGTCGCGCTGATCACCGGGGGAGCCAACGGACTCGGCAGGGCGACCGCCGAGCGGCTGGTCGAAGCCGGGGCGAAAGTGGTCCTGGCCGACATCGAGGCCGACGCCGGCAACCGCGCCGCCGACGAGATCGGGCCCGAGTTCATCCCGACCGACGTGAGCGATCCCGACGCCAGTGTCGCGGCGGTCGCCTACACGGTCGGCAAGTTCGGTGGGCTCGACCTGGCTTTCCTCAACGCCGGCGTGACCACCGGCTGCGGGGTGGGCGAGTTTTTTGACCTGGAGAAATACCGCCGGGCGATGGGGGTCAACCTCGACGGAGTGGTCTTCGGGGTGAACGCCGTGCTCCCGGCGATCCGCGCCCGCGGCGGCGGCTCGATCATCGCCACCGCCTCGCTGGCCGGGCTGACCGGAACCCCGCCGGACCCGATCTACGCCGCCAACAAACATGCGGTGGTCGGACTGGTCCGGTCGCTGGGGCCGGTCTACGAACTCGAAGGGATCCGGGTCAACGCGATCTGCCCCGGATACTCGGATACCCGGATCATCGAAGACTTCCGCGACGACCTGATCGGCGAAGGCCTGCCGATCATCCCGGTCTCCGAGGTGGTCGACGCGATCACCGCGCTGTTCGAATCGCCCGAAGCCGGTCAGTGTGTGTTCGTCCAGGCCGGGCGGGAGGCCCAGCCATTCGGCTTCCGCAACATCCCCGGGCCGCGGGCCTGAGCCGGCCGGGCTGATGGAGGCTTTCGACCCCTCAGTCTGGACCGACTTCTTCGTAGCGAGCGCCGGTGCCTCGGCCGCCCTGGCCGGGCTGGTCTTCGTCTCGATCTCGATCAACGTCGAGCGCATCCTCGAGGTGCCGGGGCTGCCGGAGTTCGCCCTGGTCACCGTGCTGCTTTTACTCCAGGCGCTGGTGGTTTCGCTGTTCGGCTTGATCCCGGATCAGGATGTAGAGACGCTCGGGCTCGAAATCCTGATCGGGTTCCTGGTCTGGGCCGGGGTCGCCGGTTCGATGATCTATCGCAGCCTGGCCCACATGCAGACCAGGCTGAGCCTGGTCTCACGACTGCTCCTTCCGGTACTGGGCTCCCTGCCGATCCTGATCGGCGCGGTCGTCCTGCTCGGCGGGAGCGGCGAAGAGGGACTGGGCTGGATCGCCGGCGGCATCATCGGCTCGACCGTGGCCGCGGTGATCAACTCCTGGGTACTGCTGATCGAAATCCGCCGCTGAGCGGTCGCGCTACCAGGAGTGGCCGACGAAGACCGGCTCCGGGACCAGCTTCACCCCGAAGTCCCGCTCGACCCCGTCGGCGATCTCGCGGGCCAGGGCGACCAGTTCCGCGGTGGTTCCTTCGCCGCGATTGATCAGGGCGAGGGTGTGGCGGTCGGAGATCCCGACGTCCCCGTCACCGTAGCCGCGGCTGAATCCCGAGCGCTCGATCAGCCAGGCGGCCGAGGTCTTGACCCTGCCCTCCGGGGCCGGGTAGGTCGGCAGCTGATCATCCGGTCCGACCCGTTCGGCGGCACGCTGCTGGAGCTGCTCGAAATCGCTGCCGGTCAGGACCGGGTTGGTGAAGAACGAGCCGACGCTGACCGAGTCCGGGTCGGTCGGGTCGATCACCATGCCCTTGGCCCGGCGCAGGGCGTGCACCGCGATCCGCACGTCCGAGAGCGGCGCCCGCTGGCCGACCTCGATCCCCAGGGCTTCGGCCAGCTGCGGGTAGGCGACCGGCTCGGAAAGCTCCGACGGGGTGAGCGTGAAGGTGACCGCCAGGACGACGTAGCGGTCGCCGCCCTTGAAGCGGCTGGTCCGGTAGCCGAAACCGCAGTCGGCCGGGGCGAGCGTGACCGTCTCGCCGGACTCGCGGTCATAGACCCGGAGCGCGGTGATCGTCGAGGCGACCTCCTGGCCGTAGGCACCGACGTTCTGGATCGGGGTCGCCCCGGTCGTCCCCGGGATCCCGGCCAGGCACTCGAGCCCGGACAGCCGGTCGGCGACCGAGGCCGCGACCACGGCGTTCCACTGCTCGCCGGCCTGGACCGTGAGCGAAACCCGCTCGTCCGGCTCGCGGGCGGTCTTGATCCCGTGGGAGGCGACGTGGATCGCGGTGGCGTGGACCCCTTCGTCGGCGATCACCACGTTGCTGCCGCCGGCGATCACAAAAACCTTCTCGCGGTCCCGGTCGGCCTCGCGCACGGTCTCGATCAGCTCTTCCTCGGACTCGGCCCGGATCAGGCGGTCGGCCGGCCCGCCGAGGCCGATCGTGGTCAACGGGGCCAGCGGGGCCCGTGATCGTTCGAAGGTCATGGCTCCGGGATCCTACTCCCGGACGAGCGCGCTGATCATGATGATCGGGACCAGGGTTACCACGGTGAGGCCGGCCGTCTGGGCGATGGCGTCAGCTGTGTCGTAGCCCGCGAGGTGGCCGACGTGGAACGCGAGGTGGATCACCTGGGTGACCAGCCAGGCGACCGCCACCGGCAGGATCAGCTGCTTTGACGGTTTGAACAGCGCCCAGACGAACAGCACCCCGAAGCCGATGTAGAGGCCGCCGACGTCGCTGATCAGGTGCTCGTTATACGGAGGAAGCAGGTCGATCCAGGAGGTGAAAAACGGGTAGTCGCGGTAGAAGTCCTCCGGGGCGAACGCGGCGGGCAGCCCGATCGAGAGCGCCGCGAAGGCGAGGATGACCAGGCAGGTCTTGATCAGGGTCTGGCTCTTCATGGCGTCGGCGGTGAGGTTATGGCAAAACGCGGCCTGGATCTTCGGCTGAATACACCGTTGACGGGCTATGGGCCGGCCGAAGAGGGGGAGACTTCCGGTCGCCGACGCCTGAGCAGGGCATGGGAAGCCGACGGAAGGCCCGATGATAAGATGGCCATAATGAGTATCAAAAAAGGCGCCACAAAACCGTCGCCCTCGAATGTGGGGGTCCGGGACCTCCGCGACAATCTGAGTCGGCACCTGAAAGCGGTGAAGGGTGGCCAGGAGGTGACCGTGACCGACCACGGTCGCCCGGTCGCTCGGCTGGTGCCCTACGGCGAACCAACGAGGCTGGATCAGCTGATCGCCGAAGGCAGGGTCACGCCCGCCCGCAAGCCGAAGCGGCCGGCACCAGAGCCGCTGCCCGCGGAAGGCATGGTCAGCGACCTGATCGACGAACAGCGTCGTTGATCGCCTATCTCGATACCTCGGTCCTGATTCCGATAGTGATCGACGAGCCGGCCAGTGATCAATGCCGCGGGTTCTGGAACGACGCCGATCAGATCGTTTCCACCCGACTGCTGTTCGTGGAAGCATCGGCGGCTCTCGCGCGGGCAACCAGGCTCGGCCGTATTCGTGAGTCCATGCTGCCTGCCCGCCTCGATCGGCTGAAGGAACTCTGGGACGGGATCCAGCTTGTCGAGATCGATCGGCCGCTGATGGAAAACGCGGCCGCCGTCGCGCTCCGCTTCGGGCTACGCGGCTACGACGCTACCCACTGCGCCGCCGGGGCCTCGGTCGGTGGCGAGACCACTGTGCTGGCCTCGGGCGACCGGCGACTGCTCGATACCTGGGCGGATCTCGGCTTCAACACCTTTGACCCCTACGGGACAGGATGAATCGTGTCCGGGGAACCGCCCGGTCAGAAGATCAGGAGGACGAGCGCGCCGACCAGCGCTACGACCAGGATGATCGCGACCACGCGGACCACGACCGCGTTCATGAACAGGTCGGGGCTGCCGGTCGCGTCGTTGTCGATGCCGAGCTCTTCCATTTCTTCCTGGACTTCGGCCTCGGTCTCCAGATGATCACTCATGCCACAACTATCGCACGACGCTCACCCGGATGGCCGCCGCCC
>JAENXK010000225.1 GCA_016649615.1 Thermoleophilia bacterium | reverse complement strand
GCCCGGGGGTCCCCTCCGCACCGATGCTGGCTGAGGGCAGCATCCCCAGGGACCCGGTCAGCATCGCTGCTTCGTCGCTCAGGATGTCGCCGAAGAGGTTTTCCGTGACGATCACGTCAAAATCTGTCGGGCGCGAGACCAACTGCATCGCGGTGTTGTCAACCAGCATGTGGTCGAGCTCTACTTCCGCGTAGTCCTCGGCCACCCTCTTGACCGTCTCCCGCCAGAGCCGGGAGGTTTCGAGCACGTTGGCCTTGTCAACCGAAGTCACCCTCGGCGCGGCAGCGCGGCTTTCGGCCCTTTGCAGGGCCGCCTCGAACGCAGCTCTGGTGATCCGCTCGATCTCGGGGATCGAGTAAGAGCAGTCATCGTGTGCCGTATCGCCCGAGCGGCCGCTTTCGCCGAAGTAGATCCCGCCGGTCAACTCGCGCACGACCAGCAGGTCGGTCCCTTCGATCCTCTCCCTCTTGAGCGGACTCGAATCGAGCAGGGCTGCGGCCGGTCGAACCGGGCGCAGATTCGCGTAGAGGCCGAGTTCCTTGCGGATTCCGAGCAGACCCTGCTCGGGTCGCGGGGCACCCGGGTCGCGGGCCACGGCCGCGTCCCAGCGCGGGCCACCGACCGCCCCGAGCAAGACCGCGTCGGCCTCCCTGCAGGTTTCGATCACCTCGGGGCTCAGAGCCTCGCCGTGCTCGTCGATCGAAGCACCGCCGATCAGATGGTCCACGAACTCGAACGAGCCGAGTTGATCCAGTACCCGCCGGGTGGCAGCGACGATCTCGGGTCCGATGCCGTCGCCCGGAAGCACGACGATCCGGCTTTGTTCGCTCATTCTCTTTCCCCTCTTTCACCTTTGCCTGTTGAATTAAAAACGGGCCCGCCCGCCGGAACCTGGCCCGTGCCTCTGGTCGCATCCATGTTGAGGCGTACGTAGCTGAAGTTCTCCGGGTAGCCCATCGCCTCCATGAGCCGGTCGCTGAACTGCCGGAACAGATCCTGGTCAAGCCGCTCCCGATATGGCGCCAGACAGGATGCTTCTACAAAACTCTGAGGATCGTCGACGATGGCAAGTCGCTTCTCCAGCCAGCAGTGCGGCTCTGCGAATCCGGCGGCGATGAGTCTGGACTCCGTTTCGTCCGGGTCGGCGAAGTTCCAGGGCGCCTCGAGTTCGCCGACATCGTCCCTGAAAGGTTCCTCCCGGGTAACGATTTCAAGGCCCCTGACGATCTCGGCCACGTTGCCCGGGCCACCGCACTGTGCCACCAGTCGCCCGCCCGGCCGGATCGCGCGGTTCAACCGCGAAAACAGCTTGGCGTGATCAGGGATCCAGTGAAAGGTCGAGTTGGAAAATGCATGGTCGACCGGGCGGTCGAGGGTCAGTTCGCTCAGGTCCTGACAGTGAAAGCTCACCCGGCGATTGCCGAGACGGGTACGGGCCGCCTCGATCATCGCCGGAGAACCGTCGACCGCGACCACGTGCCCCCGGGGCAACACGTCGAGCAGGCCTGCCGTTACGCCGCCGCTACCGCAGCCGGCGTCCAGAACGGTTTCGTCCCCGTGCAGCCTGAGTCGGGCGATCACGTCCGCGGACCACTCCAGCTGAGGTGAAGCGACCCGCGAGTAGGTCTCGGCGTCCCAGTCGGACGCGGTCATCCGAGCGATGTCGTGACCGGCCCGTAACTACCCCCGGGGCCGGCCTCGAATGTTTCGATTTCGTCTTCCGAATGCAGGGTCAGCGCGATGTCGTCGAGCCCGCCCAGCAGACGGCGTTTGATCTCGGGGTCGATCTCGAAGCGGGCCTCGCCGCCGTCCCAGCTGACCAACTGCTCCTCGAGGTGGATGCGACCGTGACCGGACTCACCCAGGGCACGGCATTCGTCCTCACTGAGCACGACCGGCAGGAAACCGTTCTTGGTGCAGTTCGAGAAGAAGATG
>JAENXK010000236.1 GCA_016649615.1 Thermoleophilia bacterium | reverse complement strand
CGATGGAACCGCTTCAGGTAGAGGGCGTCGGGAACCTCGACGAAGTGCCCGGCCAGAGCAAGCGAGAAGGTCCATGCCAGGTCGGGGGCATCCCCGGTAGGGGGAATCGGCCGGGCCGAGGCTCTCCTGAAGACCCCCCGCCAGGCCAGCGCGATGTTCCATGAGCGCAGCATTTCGAGCGCCTCCGCCTCCACCGGGCCCGTCCCCAGCCCCGCCGGGGGTGGCGGGAAGCTGACCGGCCCCACTTCGCGCCGGATGATCCTCCCCCTCGTCACGCGCTTCAGCACGGTCGGAAAAGCGAGCACGCTCTCCGGCCCCCGGTCGAGCGCTGCCACGAGCAGTTCGAAGTAGTTCCCGGGGAAGACCAGATCGTCCTGGGGCATCCAGCAGAAGAATTCGGTCGCGGCCTCTTCGAGCAGCAGATTCGCGTGGCCGCTCCAGTCGAGCGTATGCCCGCGTGAGATCACCGAGACCCGTGAGTCCTCCCGGTAAAGGTCGGCGAACCGGTCGAGCGAGTCGTCAAGACGGGATGCGTCGCTGATCACGATCCTGCTGAAAGCCGGCGCTTTCTCCACCGTCTCCCTGATGCCTTCGATCCAGGGGGCGGCCCGGTGCAGCGGTATCGCGATGGTCAGCCTGGGCTCCACGCTACTCCGGCAGGTCGGGCCGGCTACCGGTGATTTCCGCCGCACAGCGCTCCGAAGCCAGCGGCGCGGTGGTCAGCTTGCCCGAGCTCGGCGACCACCAGCCGTCCGAGCCGGCGACGCCCGTCCGCGATCTCGAATGGAGTCCGCTCGACGGATCCTCGATATCGCTGCTTCCCGCGGCAACGATGTGGCAGGGGCCGTGCCCGACCACACGGAAACCGGCGAGTCCGGGTACGAGGCGGGTCATTTCCGCCAGCGTCGCTTCGGCCACGGCCGGGTCGGGTGAGAGGTCGTTCGCCGGTCGGTCGCCGAAGTAGGTCCTCGCAACCGGGTACCAGCTGATGTAGACGTCTCCGCCCGGCCAGGGCACCAGGTCTCCATAAGGTCCCTGGACCAGCGTGAGCGGGGTCAGGGCCGATGACCCGCCCCCGCGGACGATCACCTGGTGTTTGACCCGGTAACAGGCCTCCGCGGCCTCGCCCAGTGCCTGGCGGTCGAGCCCGAGCCGATTCTCCCATGAGCAGTTGACGACCCGGGAGGCCTCGAATGCCACCGGTCCCGAAGGGGTCGCCGTCTTGAGAGAAAAGCCGGACCGGACGCGTTCGACGCCACGCACGTCGTGACCGGTTCGTAACTCGATCAGCGGTTCTTCGGCAAGCGCACGCGACAGGCTCCCGCAGATCATCCGGGGATCGACCGAGCGCTCCGGCGTCTCGAACCAGGCGCTGGAAACACCCTCTCTGAGGCCGGGCGCCGGGCCCCTGCCGCGGTGGACCTCCGGCATCGAATCATCGCCCAGGTACCGGCAGCCGAGCTCGCCGGCGGCCCGGTCGATCTCTTCCATGACCAGCTCGTAGTGATGTTCCAGCTCGCCCGGACCGGCCAGGCCACCGTCGATCATCACGTACGCGAACCGCCCGGACCGGTTCGCCCGCCAGTCCATCTCGCCACACCAGCGCTCCAGCAGCGGCGTGAAGGT
>JAENXK010000132.1 GCA_016649615.1 Thermoleophilia bacterium | reverse complement strand
TGGTCCAGCACCGCACTTCGGCGGTTCGCTTCGACTACATGAACTGGTTTGGAACCAAGATGGCCCGTCTTCGCGGCAACTTCTTGGACCCGCGCATCGATTACTGGCTGCATCTCGTCGCGAGCGGCTAGCCATCCTCGATAGACGATGACGAACCGGAAGAGGGCAGGCGCGGCAGTTGTGGTCTCTGCCCTCCTGTTCGCGGGCGGGTGTGGCGCGGACAAGGACGAGCCTGTGTCAAGCGGAGCAGACGATGCCGCCACAATCGCGGAGGCCGAGCAGGCCGTGCGGGAAGAACTGCCGGATAACCCTTATTGGAAGGGCGCGAAATTCAAGGGCGTCCTCGTCAGCGACACCGAAGTCTGCGTAAACCGGACGCTGACCAAAGAAACCGCTGACCTGTTCGGGTTTCGTCGTGCCTCTCATGTTGTGGTGGCAGTCCCTGACATGACCACCGGGGAGCCCCTTGACGGCCCCTGTGGAACCACCCCGCCCGATCCTGCGGCAAAGGCGAATCGGTTCTTCATTGCAATGGATGGCCTCGCAATCGAACTCGATGACGCGGTATCTGCTGCGCAAGATGGGGACGAGGCAGCGGTACGGCAAATTACTCGCCTGGGTGACCAAATCAAGAACCGGAACGATGCCTGGACCCTGAGGTATGGCGAGATCTCCGTAGGCGCGAACCTTCTGCATTCGGCGGCTACCACTGCCCTGATCGCCGCCCGAGCTGGCGACGTGGCAGAACTCGCCGACCAGCGCAGTGAGATTAGTGACGCGAGGGAGAAGCTGGCTCAAGAGGCACTCGACTGACCGGGCAGGATCTAGACGGCGACGAATTCGATTGGTCGGGATCGCCCTTGCCGAAACTGCGGTTCTTGTGCTGATCTCGCGGCGAACCGGGGGTGTTCACACTTTGTTTGCACTTTCCCTTTTTCGGGTCTCCGCCCACCGGCCCCTGCAACGCAAAAACCCCTGATTTACAGGGGCTTTCGTGAGTGCCGGGAGCAGGACTCGAACCTGCGACACGCGGATTATGATTGGCTTAGATAGCGCACGGCAGGGCCACTCTCCGCTATATCAAGCGGTCTAGCTCAGTCTAGTTCAGCCGAGAATTGTCGAGTTGGAGGCACAAGCGGAGGCACGATTTAGGAACCGATCGCGCCCTCAGCATTCCGGCCAACCTCGTTGGGGGAGCCTCGACCTTCGGGACGTGGTGAGCCGATCCAATGTTCTGAAGATCGCAGGTTCAAAGCGGGCCCCCGCTATGTTCGTCAGGGAGTCCGCTTCCCGCCTTAGAAATTCTGCCTCCAACTGGCCCTGACCCGCAGTCCAACCGAACAGAGCGTCGGTCTACGGAACCGAAGGTCACAGGTTCGAATCCTGTCGGGCGCGCTCTCCGAAGGCGGTGGATTCCGCTCAACGGTGCGGAGTCCTGCGGCGCCGGCGAGATCTGCCCGATTCGGACGGAACCGTGGTTCCTGTCCTCAAGCCGAATAGGACTATCGCTCAAACAAGCCCCCGGGCTTCGCCGAGACACGAAGTTGTCGACTAACCGGCTCGGAGCGCTCCCGTATCCGTGAAGTCGCAGGTTCGAATCGGGCCCTCGCTATGTTCGTCAGGGAGACCGCCGACCCCTCTCGCTAGAGGTCTTTGTGGTTGAGGGCCTTGGATCTTCATGGACGTAACGAGCGCTTGTTACAACAGACACGTTGAATACTTGTAATGTCGCTCCGGTCAGCCGCTGCTGAATATCTCGCGCGGTCGTTTCGGGCACTTGCCCTCGGCGTCCTCCCGGCCTGTCCTCAGCGACAGAAAATCCGAACCAGACGTCCGCAGGGAGGCTCCGCCATGATCGCCAACTCGTTTGGCGCCACAATCGCCAGGAACGCCGCCACCGCCGGTGCCGGCTCGGTCTCCATCCAGTAAAGGACGTTGCTTCGGCGCACCGAACTCTCGCCGCTGGGACGCGATTCAAGCGACCGATCGACGGCCTACGTGCTCGGAGCCAGCGTCGTGCTAGCGACGCCTGGCTGTGAAGGTCGTTTCGTTAGTGAAGGGACAAAAGGGTGTGGTGAAATAAGAATAGATTGAGCCCTTGGCCCTTTTTCTGCTCACGAACTTACCTTTGAAGGCACTTCTCGGGTACTTCGAGAACGGCTTACCGTAACTGAATCTCCCTTTCCTGTTCACCTTCAGTGGTGTGGCCGTGAAGATGAAGCCGCGGTCCTCCTTGCAGGGAAAGACTATGCCTGTGTTTGTGTTTTTCCCGGCGCCCGTGATAACCCAAGAGAACCTGGAGACCTTCCCCTTCTTCACTCGGAAAGTGACTGGATTGTCGGAAGCCGTTCTCCCCTTGTAGAGCCCGTTTTTCGGCGTCACCTTCTTCGCGGCAACCGTGGCCGGTCCGCCCTCCGCCTCGGTGCCGACCGCAAACGCGGACGAGATCGCCAGCGCCGAAACTGCCACCAGTAGAACAGCGATCCGCCTTCGCGTTGAAGAAACCGCCGAAGTCGCGTTCATCATGCCTCTTGCATTCATCATGCCTCCTATTCAGGCGTTCGCCAACCGACCGCCCCATGTGATTTCCGACACTCTAGACGGTATGGCGACAGTTCCTTGACGACAAGGGGGGAAACTACGGATGAATGACCCCTGCCTCGGTCGCGGACATATGCGATATTGACTGTGGCGACGGTGGAGTACACGTCAGCACGCAAATAGAATATCCACCGGACGCCCGAGTCAGAACTCGCAGATGTACCTGATGGCTTCCTCTCCAGCCACGACTTTCCACTCGTCGAGGTTTAGCTGGCTCTGAATACTTGGATCGACCTCACAAGACAGACGCCCTAGATTGAGGAGCTCCTGATCGCTAACCCCAGGGGGGACGGTTGTTTTGGCGTGCACGGCGTCGAGAAAATCCTGCGCCGCAGCCTCGCTGATCCCGTACAAACCGGGCCCCGTCTCGGGCTTTGACCCACTGCCCTTCTCCTCGGGCTTGCTCGTCTCCTCGGGCGTGCTCGTCTCCTCGGGCTTGCTCGTCTCCTCGGGCTCGGTTGTGTTTTTCACCTCGGCGTCGGGGATTTTTAGGTCGTCATCGCCGATGCTCGCAGTCCAAGAGCCCGAGCAATCTCCGAAAGTCCAGGACCCTTCAGCCCGATCGCTTTCGGGGAACTCACCTTTGATTTCGATTGCAGGGTCCAGGACTACACCGGAGAAATACAGTCCGGGTCTGGAGAACTCGAACTGGCCGTCTTCGAGCAAGACGCGGTCGGCGAGTTCATCTTCGTTCACCTCGGCCGCCTTCTCCTCGCTCGCGTTTGGGATCGCCGTGCCATTCCTCACATACGATCCCTCGGTCAGGTTCTCGCCACGATCGCACTTCGCTCCATACTGAAAACCGGCCAGTTCGCCGTCCGGGTTGCCATCGGCGCGAAAGGCGATCTTCAGACGGTCGTTGCCGCTTCCGCCCGAGCCCCTGAACGTACCTTCGTCGGGGGTAGTGCCGCCGCCATCTCCGCCACCACCGCAGCCACTCAGCAGAAGAACCCCCGCTATAGCTGCCGCAACAGCGCCAAACGATACACGTCTCAACATCGCGGACTCCCTTCTTCAAATCCCGCTAGGCCTCAGCAGCCTCCAACTGCTTTGACTGCGGTTACATCCTTCCCGCCCCTTCCGTCACTCGCCGTCACGCTGAGGACGTAACCGTTGAAACAAGAGAATCCCCCGTTGTACCGGTTGACGACCTTTGCTCTCGTTTGGGGGTACCCCGCCGGGGCTGTAGCGTCACAGCCGTCGTAGCCGCCACCAGGGATATCACCAGCGCAGACGAAACTTACATTCTCGAAGAAGGGATTATCGCCCGTGCCTTCCCATGTATAGGTCAGGCGGTCCCCGTCGGGGTCGACGGCGGGACTGACACCCCAGTAATCCCGGCTGGCGAGTAGCAAGCCAGAAGGGGATGAAAACTCGCGCAAGGTCAGATCAAAGGGATCATCGGGGAACCTGGGCGGGCGGTTCGACGGAGTCTTGCAGGCCTTCTTCTTCCTCTTCTTGGCCTTCCTGACCTTCTTTTTGGCCTTCTTGATCTTCGCCTTGTTGCCGGATTTCTTCGCCTTCTTGAGCTGCTTCTTGGCCTTCTTGAGCTGCTTCTTGGCCTTCTTGCACGCCTGAGTCACCGAAGTGACTGCTTCGGTGGTCGGCGTGGCCGAAGGTTCTGAGCCCAATTGTTGAATCGAAGCCGGACGCGCTTCAGTCGGCGCCGCAAAAACCACCAGGGCTGCGAATAGCAGCGCGGCGAGAAGGCCCGAACGCAGCAACCCGGACGTTCCGGTGCTTAGAAATCGATCATCCATGAGATTCCCCCTGAGTCGAATTGTTTGGGCGGTCCCCCGCCGAGCGCGGCTCGTTGTCCGCAACCCCTTGACACGACGGTAGCGAACCCCCCCTTCAAGTCAAATCGCTGCTGTTGATCTCCGTGGGCTGCCAGCTCCAGTATCCGGGTGTCCCCCTGGGAAACGAAGCGGGCTCGATATCGGCTCTCGCTACGACATCATTTACAGGCCGCCCTGTACCGTAGATTCCACGGATGAGGACCGAGTCGGCTGGTGGTAGAGTGGCTCGGAGCACCATCTTTTCGGAGCGTTTATCTCTACGGATGGAGGAAGTCTCATGATTGGCAGGCGAAGCGGCGTTCCCAGTCCCAGGCGGTCTTATCGGCTCGGCCTCGTTGTCACACTTGCGCTCGCGGCACTATCGCTACCAGCCGCGCCCGCCGTTGCCGACGAGCTGGTCTTCGT
>JAENXK010000078.1 GCA_016649615.1 Thermoleophilia bacterium | reverse complement strand
GTCAGCTCGACCGGGTCGGAATCGTCCGGGTCATCCGGGTCTACGTCGGCCGCGTCGCCGATCTTGCTGACGCCTTCGCGGAATTCGTTGATCCCCTTGCCCAGTGAGCGGCCGAGTTCGGGCAGCCGCTTCGGCCCGAAGACGATCAGGGCGATCACCAGCACGATCGCTATCTCGAGGGGGCCGATATTCGGAATCACAGGGGAATCGTAGCGGTCGGAAGGCCGCCACCCCGGTTTTCGGCAGATCCGGAGAGCTACTTCTCGAAGTTCAGGTAGTAGCGCGAGGCGGTCGGCTCGGCCTGCCCCTGGTACTTCGACCGGGTGTCCTGACCGCCGTAGGGCGTCTCGACCGGCTGGTCCATCCGCATGAAAGAGATCTGGCCGATCGGCATGCCGTGATAGATCGTGATCGGCAGGTTGGCGACATTCGAGAGTTCCAAGGTCAGGTTTCCGGAGAAGCCGGCGTCTACGAAGCCCGCGGTCGAATGGATCAGCAGGCCGAGCCGGCCGAGCGAACTCTTGCCCTCCAGCCGGGCGACCAGATCGTCGGGCAGCGTCACCCGCTCCAGGGTCTGGCCGAGAACGAACTCGCCGGGATGCAGGATGAACGGCTCTTCTTCGGTGGTGCTGACCAGCTCGGTCAGGTCTTCCATCGGCTGGCGCACGTCAATAAACGGGTACCGGGAGTTGTTGAACACCCGGTAGCGGGAATCAACCCGGAGATCGACGCTCGAGGGCTGGACCAGCTTCGGGTCAAAGGGGTCGATCACAATTCGCCCGCCTTCGATCTCTTCCCGGATGGTCCGGTCGCTGAGAACCATGGGCGCGGAGTATTCCAGAACCGCCGACGGTTGGAACCGCCGCCGGATCAGCTGTAACGAAGAACGACGCCGTCGGCGATCAGTTCGAGCAGCTGCCGCTGCTCAAGGTCGAGTCCGGCCGAGACCAGTCCGGCCTTGGCCTCGGCGATCAGGCCGGTCGCCCGGTCACGGACCTCCGTCAGGGCTCCGGTCGCTTCGATCCGGTCGCACACCCCGGCAGCGGAATCTTCGTCGAGCCCGCGCAGGTCAAGCCCGGCCAGACTCTCGTCGCTGCGGGCCGCGATGATCAGCGGCAGGGTCACCGTGCCGTCCAGCAGGTCGGTCCCCCGGGCCTTGCCGGTCCGCTCCGGGGGGCCGGACATGTCGAGCACGTCGTCGAGCATCTGGAACGCGAGGCCGATCCGGTGGCCGAACAGGCCGATCGCGCCGGAATCTCCGGGGTGCGTAGAGGTGCGCCCGAGCAGACACGCCGCCTCGAACAGGCGGCCCGTCTTGAGGCCACAGCGTTCCAGGTAAGTCGCTTCGGTCACTCCGAGATCGAACGCGCCCTGGCGCTGGAGCAACTCACCCCGGGCGAGGTCGACCGCGGTCGCGCTGATTTCAGTCACCGCCCGGGAGTCACCGCCGTCGACCAGAACGCGGAAGGCGGTTGAAAAGAGCTGGTCTCCGAGTGAGGTGGCGAGTTCGCGGCCCGCGCTGGCGTACACGGTCGGATGCCCGCGCCGGAGTGGTGCCCGGTCGAGCACGTCGTCATGCACGAGACTGGCCATGTGGACCAGCTCGACCGCGATTCCCGAACGCACCGCCGCCGGTCCCGCCTCTGGTCCGGCGCAGAGCAGGACCAGCATCGGACGCATCCGCTTGCCGCCGGCGCTCAGCGTCGCGGTTGCCGCCTCGGCAAGTACCCCTCCCTGGTCGACAGCCTCGACCAGGCCCTGTTCCACCTCCGCCAGGCGTTGCGGCAGCCAGCCGCCGGCCGTATCGATAACCGCCGTCACCGGCTCGGGGACGGATCTCCCGGAAATCACTTGACCGCGGAGTGGATGGCGATGATTCCGCCGGCCATCAGGGTCCAGCGGACGTGCCGGAAGCCGGCCCGGTCGAGCTTCCCGGCCAGGGTCCCGGCGTCGGGAAAGCTCCGGACCGACGCCGGCAGATAGGTGTAGGCGGACGAATCTCCGGCCAGCCTTCCGATCAACGGAACCGCCCGGTCGAACCAGAGCCGGAAGAACCCGGCCAGCGGCTGACGACTCGGCTGGGTGATCTCGAGGATCACCACCCGTCCGCCGTCGGTCAGCACCCGGTACATCTCGGACAGTCCGTGATCGAGATCGGCGAGATTTCGCGCGCCGAAGCCGATGGTCAGGGCATCAAAGCGGCCGTCGGCGTACGGGAGGTCGAGCGCGTCGGCCCATTCGAACCGGACCTGGTCATCCCCGCGGGCCGCCGCCTTGCCGGTGGCCAGCTCCAGCATGGGCCGGGAGAAGTCCGCCCCGGTCACCTCGCCTTCCGGTCCGACCCTTTCGGCCAGCGCCAGGGCCAGATCACCGGTTCCGCAACAGAGGTCGAGCGCCTTCTGGCCCGGTTCCAGGCGGGCACGGTCGGCGGCCCTCTGGCGCCATTTCTGGTCCAGGCCGGCGGTCATGACCCGGTTCATCCGGTCATAGACGCCGCTGATCCGGTCGAACATCGAGTTGACCTGGCCGGCGAACTGGCGGTCGCCCCGTTGGGGAGGCGTACCGGTCACAAGAGCCCCTAATCCAGCGACGATAGATAGTCGGCGACCTGGTTGAGGTCCTTTTCGCCGAGGTCACGGAACGAGGGCATGATTCCGGGGCCGATCTCGACCGACCGCTTGATTGCGGCCGGCGGAATCTTCGATCCGATATGGGTCAGGTCGGGACCGAGGCCGCCGTGAGCGCCGTTCTCACCGATCGAGTGGCAGGCGAGACAGCCCGTCTCGGCGACGATCTGCTTGCCCCGCTCGAACTGCGCCGGGGTCTCCAGCTCGATCTCGGTCGGCGAGCCGGCGTTCGCGCCGAGGAAGGTGAGGTAGGCCATCGCGATGATCACCAGGATTCCGGTGATCGTGGCGATCGGTCGCCGCCAGGGGATCCGCTCGGGACCGCGATCGTAAAACGGGAGCAGAAGCAGCAGGACCATCGCGATCGTCGGGATCCCGATCGTCGCCAGCGGGACCAGGGCCGGAGGCTTGATCACCTTCAGCAGCTCGAAAAGGTAGAAGAAGTACCACTCGGGCCGCGGTACGTAGGTGGTGGTGGTCGGGTCTGCCTTGGGTCCCTGCTCGGCACCCATGATCACCGACATCGCGATCATCACGGCGACAACGATCACCATCATCACCGAGTCCTTCATGATCGCGTAAGGGAAGAACGGCTTGCCCTTCTTCTTCAGGATCTCGTACTCGCGGAGGTATTCCTCTTTCTCGCGTCCGTTCACGCCGATGCCTCCCCATCGTCAGCGGGTTCCGCGCCCGGGTCGGCCGGCTCTTCGCCGGCATTTCCGGCGTCGGGACCGCCTGCGTCAGCGGGGTCCGCGGCCGGTTCGGAAACGGGGGTCTCTTCCGGCGTCGGCTCGGAAGCCGCGGCCTGGCCTACGGGAACTTCGGCGTCATCTGGCGACGGCACACCGGCCGGTACCGTCTCCTCCCCGAGAGCGCCTTTCGGCCGCGTGGCTTTGACCCACGGCGGAGCGGTTGTGCCGAGCTTGACGACCAGGAACAGGTGAGCGCCGATCAGGGCCGCGATCAGGCCGGGGATGAGCATCATGTGAAGCGCGTAGAAACGCGAGAGGGTGGTTGCCCCGACCTCAGGTCCGGCCCGCAGGAAATCTGCGAGATAGGGGCCGACCACCGGTCCGGAGGCGGTGATGTTGTTGGCGACCACCGTGGCCCAGAGAGAACGCTGGTCGAATGGCAGGAGGTAACCGGTCAGCCCCATCACTGTGGTCAGGACCAGCAGAACCACGCCGATGACCCAGTTGAGCTCGCGCGGGTACTTGTAGGCGCCGAAGAAGAAGGTTCGACCCATGTGGAGGAAGATCAGGATGATCATCAGGCTGGAGCCCCACTTGTGCATGCCGCGAACGAACTCGCCCATGAAAACGTCGTTGGTCAGGTGGGTGATCGAGGCGTAAGCCTGGGTAGTGGACGGCGTGTAGTACATCGCCAGGAACACGCCGGTGATCGCCTGCATGGCGAAGATGAACATGGTTGCCGAGCCGAGTGTGTAGAACCAGTTGGTTCCCTTGGGCACGTGGCGGGCCAGCAGGGCGGTGTAGATCCCGGTCGAGTTGGTCCGTGAATCAACCCAGCCGGCGACGTCCTTGCCTCCTTCGGCGCTGTGGTGCTTGCCCGCCGCAATCTTCCTGGCCCGCTTTTCGCTGCGGCTCGGCCCCGGTTCCGCCGCGGCGGCTTCGGCGTCGCCGTCGGCTACCGCCGGTTCGGCCTGCTTTGACTTGCGTTTCGGAAGAGAAAGCTTCACTGGTTACCCATTACTCAGTTCGACGGCGGAGGATAGGTCGATGGCCGCGGCGGGTAGAGGTACTCCCAGATGCCGCCGGTGAACTCTCCGGGGTCGCGGGCCCGGACCGCCTTGAGCTGGTTGGTGACGCTGTAGCGGGGGCCGACCTCGACGTGATTGTTGCGGATCCGCGTCTGGAAGCGGTCGAGGGGCCGGACGGGTGGACCGCCGATCCGCTTGCCTTCGAAGTCGTAAACACCACCGTGACAGGGGCAGATGAAGTTCTTGGCCGCCTGGACGAAACGGACCGGGCAGCCCAGATGGGCGCAGCGGGTCGAGATGGCGAGGTATTCGCCCGGATCTTCGTCGAATTCGGCCGAGCCCTGGCGGACATAGGCCGTGGTCTTGCCGACCTCGCCGATCCCCGGGGTCTCGGTGAAAACGACCTGCTTGTAAGTGTCGGGTTTGAAGTCGTCGAGTCTGCCGACCGCTACCCAGCGCTCGCGGCCACGCTCGAACAGGGGGGCCACGGCGAACCCGACCACCGGCAGGACAACCGCCATGCTGGCCACTCCGCCAAGGGCGAGGCTGGCCGCGGTGAAGACCTTGCGGCGGGTCATCGACTCACCCTCGAAGTAACCTCGAGGTTCGGCTTCGGGCAGCGTCACGCGGGGGGGTTCCTCCGCCGGGGAATTGTTGTTCTTGGAGTCGGACAAGGCTCTAGGTATTCCGGGGCCGCAAGTCTATTGCCTCGCGCGCTGCTTCGAATGCCCGCCCGATTCCGTGTCGTTCCGCGGTCTCCGCCGACCAGAGGTTCAGGGCCGCCAACGCGCCTGAGTCACCGCTTTGTATAGCCGAAATCAGGCTCCTCTGACGCTCGTCGGGGCCGCTCGACAAAGCGATCAGCTGGGCCAGCCAGACACCCTCGGCCGCAGCCGGATCCTGATCGGCTTCCAGCTCGGCCGCGACCCGGATCAAATCCGACAAAATACCTACGGATTCGGGGTCGCCCAGGCCGGCCAGACCGCTGATTCCGATCGCATAGAACAGGTCACCGGCCAGCAGGGACAGATCGGCGTCGGGTCCGGCCAGCAGGCGGGAATCGCCGTAGTGGCAGAGGTAGCCTTCGTAGACGGCCTCGACCACATAGGCGTACTCGCCGGGATCGCCGGCCGTGCGGGCACCGGCGGAGGCCAGATCGCCCAGTGCCGGATCCGGGCCGGATCGATCACCGGCGAGCGCGAGCGGCTCGCCCTCCCCGGCAATCCGGTCCCGCAGGCGGTCGAGGGCGGCGGCCGGGCTCAAAGAACCCGGTCCAGTGACTCGCCCGCGGCCCTCAGGGTGCGGTCGATGCTCGCCTCGTCGTGGGCGAGCGATACGAACCAGGCCTCGAACTGTGACGGGGGCAGGTATACGCCCCGGTCGAGCATCAGCCGGCAGAACCGGGCGTGGGCTTCGAGATCGCAGTCGACCGCCTCGCGGAAGTCCGAAACCGGACGGGGGCTGAAGAACAGTGTCACCAGCCCCGGAGCGGACGTCACCTGGAGGGCACGGTCTTCGGTCAGGCCCCCGAGTCCTGCCCGGAGGCGGTCGGTCAGCTCGCCCAGCCGGACATATGCGGCCCGGTCGAGCCGGCGCAGAGTAGCCATGCCGGCGGCAACCGCGAGTGGATTGCCCGAGAGCGTCCCGGCCTGGTAGACGTCGCCGGCCGGGGCGACCCGTTCCATGTGGACGGCCGGACCGCCGAAGGCCGCCGCCGGCAGGCCGCCGCCGAGGATCTTGCCGATCACGGTCAGGTCGGGATCGACGCCATAGAGCTGCTGGGCTCCGCCCGGGGCGACCCGGAAGCCGGTTATGACCTCATCGAAAATCAGCATCGCCCCGTTCTCCCTGGTCGCCTCCCGCAGGAACTCGAGAAATCCGGGTTCCGGCGGAATCACCCCCATATTCGCCGCCACTGGTTCGGCTATCAGGGCGGCGACGTCGTGCCTTTCAAGGGCTGCGGTGACCCCGTCACGGTCGTTCCAGTCAACCACGACCGTGTCACCCGACTGGGCGGCCGTGATGCCCGGACCTGACGGCACCCCGAGTGTGGCCACGCCCGAGCCGGCCTCGGCCAGCAGACCGTCGGCATGGCCGTGGTAAGCCCCGGCAAACTTGACGATCACGTCGCGGCGGGTGATCGCCCGGGCGAGCCGGACCGCGCTCATCGCCGCCTCGGTCCCCGAGCTGGTCATCCGGATCATTTCGACCGAGGGCATCCTCGATGCGACCATTTCGGCCAGCTCGACCTCGGCTTCGGTGGCTGCACCGAAGCTGGTGCCGCGCCCGGCTGCGGTCTTCACTGCCTCGACAACCCCCGGGTCGGCGTGACCGAGAATCAGGGGTCCCCACGAGCCGACCCAGTCGACGTAGGTGTGGCCCTCCCGGTCGGTGATTTCGCAACCGGCTGCCCGCTCGATGAAGATCGGCTCGCGGCCGATCTGATCCATCGCCCGGACCGGTGAGTTGACTCCCCCGGGCAGCACTTTCCTGGCCCGTTTTACGAGATCGGGGTCCCTGACAACTCTCCCGGGGACCCGGAGCTTCGGTGCCGTCGGAGCCGAACGGCTCAGCCCAGCCACGGAGCCGCCTCTTTCGCGTAGTAGGTGACGATGAAGTCGGCACCCGCCCGGCGTGCCGATACCAGCGACTCGGTCACGGCGCCCTGCTCGTCGATCCAGCCGTTTGCCGCCGCCGCCTTCAGCATCGAGTACTCGCCCGACACCTGGTAGGCGGCAACCGGAGCTCCGGTGTCTTCCTTGATCCGGCCGACCACATCGAGGTAGTGGGCGGCCGGCTTGACCATCAGCGCATCCGCCCCCTCTTCGAGATCGAGCCGGGCTTCGCGCACCGCCTCGTCGGAGTTGGCCGGGTCGAGCTGGTAGCCGCGGCGATCGCCTCCGGCCGGCGCTGAATCGGCGGCATCGCGGAACGGTCCGTAGAAAGCGGAGGAGTACTTGGCCGCATAGGAGATGATCGCGGTGCCGGGATGTCCCTCCTCGTCCAGCTGGTACCGGATCGAGCCGACGCGACCGTCCATCATGTCGCTCGGCGCGACGATGTCGGCCCCGGCCTCAGCGTGCGAGATCGCGACTTTGGAAAGCAGCTCGACGGTGACATCGTTGTCGACCTCGCCGTCACGGACAAATCCGCACTGACCGTGAGAGGTGTACGCGCAGAGGCAGACGTCGGTGATCACGATCAGGTCCGGGTGGGCCTCCTTCAGGGCGCGGACGGCCATCTGCACGACCCCTTCGTCGTCGTACGCGCCGGAACCGGCCTCGTCCTTTTCGGAAGGAATCCCGAACAGCAGGACGGCCGGTACCCCGGCTGCGGCGACCTCGCCGGCTTCGGCGACAAGCTCGGCTATCGAGTGACGGCTGATCCCGGGCATCGATTCAATCGCTTCACGAACTCCCGATCCGGTGGTGACGAAGAGCGGCTGGATCAGGTCAGCAGGCGAAAGACCGGTCTCCCGGACCAGCCCCCGCAGGGCCGGAGTCCGGCGCAGGCGGCGCAGTCTCGTGGCTGGATAACTCACCCGTCCAGTCTAGAACCAACCCGACACAGGCCGTATCGGCTGCCGGCTCGGGCCGCCCGGATGGATCGCGGCCCGCCGGCGCCCCGGGGGTCAGATCTGACCGGGCGGCTACCAGACTCTGCCCCGGTAGGAAAGCCGTGTGATCAGGCCGGCGCCCCAGTTGAGCAGAAGGTCGGAGCCGATCGCGGTGTAAGCGACGATCAGGACGAGCATCCATTCATAAGCACCCATAGAGCTCGTGGTAGGCGGGCGGCACGGACGAAACCGGACCTGAGCGGGCTCC
>JAENXK010000112.1 GCA_016649615.1 Thermoleophilia bacterium | reverse complement strand
TATCTGGGGGATCACTGATGACGCCTCGAGCACCTGGTGGCAGTCACAGGCACCGTACATGCGCTACTACGTCGGCCCCGATGATCCTCATTTCGACGAGGTCTTTGGCCCGCTGGCGGAGATGGCGACGCGACTCGAGCCGGTGGAACCTCCGCGGGCGATCTACCACAGGAGCGATTTCAGACCCGATTCGGAGTTGAAACGGACGCTGCTGGGTGACGCGAACTTCCTCGACATGAGCATCAACGACTCGGACGGTCGCTTCATCGGCATCCTGCGACTGGTCAAGCCGGCAATGCCCGAGAGTCTGCTCGCCCGGCTGGGCAGGGGAGACATGGGGCTGTTCGAGCGGATGGAGCGGGTCCGCGAGCCGGCCCGGCGGCAGGCGGCGATCCTGTTCGCCGACCTCGAGGCCTCCGGGATCCATTCCCGCCGGCTCTCATCGAGGGGATACTTCAGGTTGATCGGGGACATCACTGATCTGATCGACTCTGCCGTCGTCGACCGGACCGGGATCGTCGGCAAACACGCCGGCGACGGGGGCTCGGCGCTCTTTCTGACCGGCGACTTCAACGGCTCGGATTCGGCCGCGGCAAGGGCGGCGATCGAAACAGCCCGGGAAATTCAGGCAGGCGCTGCCGAACTTGACTCCGAAAATGAAATCCGGGTCAACGTCGGACTCCACTGGGGGTCGACTCTCATGGTCGGACAGGTTGCCACCCGTGGAAGGCTCGAGGTAACGGCGCTCGGCGACCAGATGAACGAGTGCGCCCGGATCGAAGCGGTCGCCGCCACGGGGTCGATCCTCGCCTCCAAGGAGCTGATCGAACGGCTGGAACCCGAGGCAGCCGAAGCGGTCGGGGTCGATATCGAGGAGGTCTCGTACGTCCCGCTCGCCGAGATCGAGGGGGCAGAAGGCAAGGCCGTGCGCGACGCGGGTACCATTCCGGTCGCCTGGATCTGACCCCCCGGTTATCACCTACAGAGAGGACCACTCCCTTGGACGCCAGACTCACACGCATCGCCGCAGGTTTGGCTGCCGTATTGGTCGCCGGACTGATCGCCGCGGGTTGTGGGGGAAGCGATGACTCGTCCTCATCCTCGGCTGACTCCGCCCAGCAGTCGGTCGATTCGGCTGTCGCCTCCTGCAAAGACTCGGCCCAGAGCGTGGGCGGCCAGACCGGCTCCGCGCTCGAGAGCGCCTGCGAGGAGGTCGGCAAAGCCTTCAGCCAGGATCTGAACAACGCCGGCGATGACGTCGACCAGGCGATCACCGAAGCCGTCGCTTCGTGCAACAAGGCGGTCGATTCGCTGCCGGAAGGTGACGCCCAGGCCACTCTTTCGAGCCTCTGCGACGCGATCAACAGCGCTGGAGACGGCAGCTGAGCCGGTGGCGGTAGCGGCCCGCACCTGAGGGGCGGGCCGCAGAGATTCGCCGCAGGGTCCCGCCGCGCCGGCAGGAGAGCACTGGTAGGAGTGCGTTGCCCGGCGGCGAAGGTTTCTGGATGAAGGATGCATCCTGGGTTGAGCGCCGCGTCAGGCGAAAGGTCGACAGAAAGGGACTTCGGCCGTCGATCGCCGCCTGGATGATCGCGATCGCCTGGATCGGCGCGATCATCGTCTTCGGAATCCTGGAGCACCTGATCGACCCGGAGACCTTCGACAACGTCTGGCTGGGGATGTGGTGGGCGACCGAGACCGTGACCACCGTCGGCTACGGGGACACGGTTCCGGAGCAGACGTCCGGCCGGCTTGTAGCCGCGGTACTGATGATCGGAGGCCTCTCGCTCTTCTCGGTCATCACCGGGATCATCACCAGCGCCTTTGTAACCCGGGCTCAGGCTGACAGATCGTCCGACGCGAGCGATCCGCCGGAATCGAAGCTCGACCAGGTTCTGGCCGAGCTCGAAGACGTGCGCGGGCAGCTGAGCCGGCTTCAGACGGACGAAGATTCGCCTCCGCCGGGCGACCAGGGCCCCTGAACCGCCGGGCGCCCGGCCTCTGCGTTTACCGGCCGAATCAGCGAGTCGGTCCCGGTCCCTGGCCGGACGGATCCCGGTCGACGGAGCGACTTCCGGCTCACCTGATAACGATGTGTGCGTAAGAAATGGCCAAGACCGATACCCAGATGGTTTTTCGAGGCGGTGGCCATCAGGCCATGCCGACTCCACCGGCGGCGCTGGTCACGCTGATCGACCGCTTCGACCCCGAAGCGATCGACGTAACCAGCGACAAGGCCCGGATCAGGCTGCTGGTCGACGGCGAAGCGGGCTGGGACGCGGTCATACAGCTGGCCGGAATCGAACTGCGACCGCTGAAGGACGTGCCCTGCGATGCCGAGCTCAGCGCCGATGGCGATACCTGGGACGGGATCGCCGAGGACTTCTCCTTCGGCATGGAAGCCTTCCACCGCGGTCAACTCAGAATTCGGCGGAACCTGCACCTGGGGGTGGGGTTCCTCACCGCAACCAGCGGCATCATCGAACCGGGCCGTCTCGAGTTCGGCTCGGTCGAAACCCCGGTCGGACGGCTCTCCATACTCGAGGCCGGTCAGGGCGAGCCGGTGGTGTGCATTCCCGGTCTCGGCGGGACCAAAGCCTCATTCATGACCACGGTCGCCGCGCTCTCGGACGAGCGCCGGGTGATCGCGCTCGACCTGCCCGGATTCGGGGATAGCGACAAGCCGCTCGATGCGGCCTACGACGCTCCCTTTTTCGCCGGGGCGGTCACTTCGCTGCTCGATGAAATGGAGATCGATTCCGCCCATCTGATCGGTAACAGCATGGGGGGCAGAGTCGCGATCGAGACCGGCCTGCTGCATTCGGAAAGGGTGGACAGCATGGTCCTGCTCTGTCCCGCGCTGGCCTGGTTGAGCGACCGGCGCTGGCGCTGGCTGCTTCAGGCGCCGTTGCCCAAGCTGGGATTGCTCCAGCCGGCCCCGAAGGTGATCACCGAGCGGATCATCCGGAACCTGGTTCCCGGGGCCAAGGAAGGCTGGACCGCGGCCGGGGTCGACGAGTTTCTGCGCTCTTTCCTGACTCCCAGGGGACGGGTCGCCTTTTATGAATCGGCCCGAAACATCTACCTCGACGAGCCCCACGGGGAACAGGGACTCTGGACCCGGCTGGCCAGACTCAGTCCCCCGGCGCTGTTCGTCTGGGGCGTTGAGGACCAGCTCGTCCCGATGGGCTTTCGCAAGCACGTCGAAAAGGCCCTGCCTTCGGCCGAGCACCTGGTGCTGGAATGCGGCCACGTTCCTCAGCTGGAGGAGCCCGAGCAGACCCACGAGGCGATCGCCGAATTCTTCAACTGATTGATGGCGAGGTGGCCGATGCGTCATGATGTGTCGATGGGAATGTTCCGACGTGCAGGGAGCGCCGGTCTGATCGTGGCCGCGGCGCTGTTGGTTTTCGGTGGATCGGCCGCGCGGGCGGCCGACACGATCCAGGCCGATCCCACCTGCTGCACCTTCGCTCCCGGGCCCTGGTCCCAGGACCTCGGTGAGATCGCCAACTTCAACAACCCGGCCGGTGCCGACGCCCCCCACAACGTCACCGCGAACGACAAGGGGCCGGACGGCGGTCCGCTCTTCCGTTCAGATTCGATCGTGGCCGGCACGACCGTCCCGGTGAAGGGCACCCAGTATCTGAAGACCGGCAGCTACGGATTTTTCTGCACGATCCACGGACCCTCGATGAACGGCCGGCTGGCTGTCGAGCCAGGCAAGGGCAGCGTGGTCCCGCGGCCTGCGATCAAGGTCACGATTCCGAATCAGTCGCTGAACAAGGTCCGCAATTCGGGCAAGTTGAAGGTCAAAGTCAAGGCAACGACCAAGAGCTCGGGAATTTCCCTGAAAGCGAAGAAGGGATCAAAAACCCTGGCGACAAGTTCCGGACTGAAGCTCTCCGCCGGAGCCGGCAAAACGGTCAAACTGAAGCTCAAGTCCTCCGGCCGCAAGGCGATCAGGAAGGGCAAGAAGGTCAAGGTCTCGGTCAAGGGCTCGGTCAGCTTCGGCAAGCCCTCCGACGCGAAACGCACTCTGCGCTGAGCCGCTTGCCTGAGCGGCATTCATTAGCGGACATGTCTTCCATCCGGTACCCTGACCGGAGCGATCGGCCCGATCCCGGGCCGGAGCTTCGATCGGGGATGTGAATTTGGCTGGCTTGGCAATCGGTGGCTCCGGTGACGGTGCGGTGGCGCGATTCGGACTGGCTGCCGGGCTGATCCTCGCCCTCTGCCTGGTGGTCGCGGCCCCGTCTGCCGACGCCACCACCAGCCCCACCACGAAGCTGGCCAACGGCGCCGAGCGCACGACTTACACGGTCGGCCCGATCGACGTGACCCCGGGGCAGAACCGGATCGCCTACAAGCCGATCACCGGCAGCGAAAAGCCGGCCGAAGACGGCTGGATCACCAGGATCAATCCGAACATGGTCAGGGCCGACGGCTCGGTCCCGCTCTCGAGCAAGGTCATGTTCCACCATGGGGTCTGGCTGAACCTCTCACGGACCGACTCGACCGCGGACATCCCCGAACGTTTCTACGCCACCGGTGAAGAGAAGACCAACCTGGAGTTGCCCGACGGATTCGGCTACCGCTACGAGAAGTCGGACATCTGGATTCTCAACCACATGCTCCACAACCTGACCCCGGAGCCGATGACGCTCTACGTCACCTATACGATCGACTTCATTCCTGACAGCGCCCCGGAGGCAGCCTCGATCGAGCCCGCCCGGCCGATCTGGATGGACGTGGAGAACGCTCATGTCTACCCGGTCTTTGACGTCTGGCGCGACAGCGGTGGAAAGGACAACAAGTTCGTCTATCCGACCGACGCGAAGAACCCTTACCCCGACGGAGTCCAGAAGAACGAGTGGACGGTAGACCGGGACGGCGTTCTGCTCGGGACGGTCGGTCACGTCCATTCCGGTGGGCTGGCGACCGACCTCTACCTGCGGCGGGACGGAGCCCGGTACCAGGGCCCCCGCTGCAACAAGAAGTTCAAGGTGAAGCGGAAGTGGAACAAAAAGCGCAAAAGCAGGATGAAGAAGAAGCTGCGCAAATGCCGCAACAAGATGCCCAGTGTAAAGGGCAATGAATCTCACCTTTTCAAATCAACGGTCAAATACTTCGAACCGCGGGGGCCGGTTTCCTGGGACATGGCGATGGTCGGGACCAAGCCGGGCTGGCGGGTCGAGCTCAAGAAGGGCGACACCCTGGCGATGACCGCTACTTACGAGACCAAGCGCGCCTCCTGGCCCGAGTCGATGGGCATCATGATCGCCTACATGGCCGAGGCCGACGCCAAGGGCAAGGATCCGTTCAGCAAGAAGGTCGACTACAAGGGAGTGCTGAACCACGGCCACTACGCCGAGAACGACGATCACGGTGGCAAAAAGCCGGTAGTCGGACCCGATGCCCGCAAGCTGCCCGACGGACTCGCGTCAGGCGGGCCTTTCGAGATCTCCGGGTTCTCATACGAAGCCGGTGACTACCGGCTGCCCGGCACGCTGGGACGCCCGCCGGTGATCAGGAAGGGTGAGCAGTTCACCTTCCAGCTGGCCGAGGGCGACGCCTCACAGGAAATCTGGCATTCGCTTACTTCATGCAAGGCTCCCTGTAACAGGTCGACCGGAATCGCTTACCCGATCCCCGACGGCGAGTTCCAGTTCGACTCGGGCCAGCTCGGCGACGTGACTCCGGCGGTGCTGACCAGGACCTGGAAGACCCCGAAGAACCTGCCGGTCGGCACTCATACCTACTTCTGTCGGATCCACCCGCTGATGCGCGGGGCGATCCGGGTGGTCAAGAAGTAGCAACCGACAGCCGGCAGAGGTCGCCGGCGGCCCACCCGCGCTTCTCAGCCCGGGTCACTCAGTCGGCGGGCTTGCCGCTGCCGTGGATTACTTTCCAGTTGCCGCCGAACGAGACCACGTTGTGGCAGAGGACGTCGCCCGGACCCTCGTGGGCGTAGTAATAAAGCGGATGGCCGGCGTAGGTGGCCTGGGTCGCCCCGCCCTTGCGTTTGGTCGTTCCAAGCTGCCGCTGCTTGACACCCTTGAGGGCGGTCGGCTTGCCGCTGGTCAGGACCGGTGGCCAGGCAGAAGCACAGGCGCCGTAACATTTCGCAGTCTTTGACCGTTCCTTTTGGAAGATGTAGATCGCCTGGC
>JAENXK010000178.1 GCA_016649615.1 Thermoleophilia bacterium | reverse complement strand
CCGAAATCGCCGTCGTTACGACGGACCACGAAATCATCGACCGCGCGCTCGATCTCACCGCAGACCAGGTCGCTGAAGCCGATCCGGGCCGATTCGGCTCTCACCCGGAGAGCCGGCGGCCTGCCCGCCGTCCGCCGCTCGTTCAGCTCGGCTGCACTGAGCCGGGCGCAAGTGCCGGGGTAGGCCCGCTCGGGCAGGTCGCCGTGCGGAGCCGAAGCGGCCTCCCGGATCTCGGCACGGGTGCAGAAGCATTCGTAGATCAACCCCTGACGGCGGAGTTCTGCGATCGCCTCTCCATAGATTCGGTGCCTTTCGCTCTGGCGAACCGGTTCGCCGTCCCAGTCGATGCCCAACTGCTCGAGTTCGGCGATCTGGACCCCGACCCACTTTTCCCGTGAGCGGGCAGAATCGAGGTCCTCGATCCTCAGCAAAAAGCCGTTCCCGCACGAACGGGCGCTCAGCCAGGCGAGGAGCGCGGTGCGGAGATTTCCGAGATGGAGCTCCCCGGTCGGGCTCGGTGCGTACCGCCCCGGCCCACTCATAACGCCCTCATCAGTCCCGGAGCCAGATCTCCGTTCGGCTCGGCCACAACCCGGTCGAGTCCAAGCCATCCGGCCATCAGTTCGAGTTCGGCCGCCAGCTCGGCGGCCGACTCCGGTGGCGCCGACTCCTCGGCCCAGGCCGACTTGACCAGCAGCGCGGAACCGGCCCGGTCGGCCTTCAGGTCGACCCGGGCGACGAATTCTTCGTTGAGCAGGAAGGGCAGTACGTAGTAGCCGAAGCGGCGTCTGGCTTTCGGCGTGTAGATCTCGATCCGGTAGTGAAAGTTGAACAGCCGCTCCAGCCGGGCGCGCTCGAATACCAGCGGGTCGAACGGCGCCAGCAGGGCACGGGCCTCTATCCGCCGGGGGCGGGTCGCTTCGCAATGCAGGTACGCCGGCGCGGAGAAGCCCTCGACCTCGACCGGGATCAGGCGGCCGGTCCCGACCAGCGCTTTGATCGCGGCAGCGGACTCACGCGCCGGCAGCCGGAAATAGTCCCGAAGGCAGGCCGCGGTGCCGACCCCGTGAGCCCGGGCGGCGATCTCGATAAGTCCGGCGATCGCCTCTTCGGGCTCCGGGGTCGGTGCGGCCCTGACCTCCTCGGGCAGGACCCGCTCCGGCAGGTCGTAGAGCCGCTCGAACTGGGCGGAACGGCCTGCAGCCGACAGCCTCCCGGCGAAGAACAGGTATTCAAGTGCGCTCTTGACCGGCGGCCAGTTCCAGCCCCACTGCTTCTCGCCCGGAAGATAGTCGGGGTCGAGCTTCCGGCTGACCTCGGCGGCGGTCTGCGCGCCCTCCTGCCGGACCTCCGCCAGGATCGCCTCGAGCAGCCGGGGTTGCGAAGCAGCCGCCCGGACCGTCTTCCAGGCGTCGAGGTCGGCCCGCTCCATGCGCCAGCGCAGCAGACGATGGGTCTCCGGCGGGATCAGCGACGCCTCGTGCGCCCAGTATTCGACCAGCCTGCGCGGAGCCCGGCCGGAGGCGCGCTCGAGTAATGCCGGGTCGTAGGGACCGAGACGGGAGAAGGCCGGCAACAGGTGGGCCCGGGCGAGCACGTTTACGGAATCGATCTGGATCAGACCGACGCGATCGATCATTGTGCCGATCTCCCGCATGGTCACCCTGCCGCCGGGACGGCGACGGCCGAACCCCTGGGCGCGCAGCGCGATCCGCCGGGCCTGGTCGTTGCGCAGACGGAGTCGGGGCTTCTCGGGCATGGCGACATGATGACTGGCGCCGGAGATCGATCCATGGCAGGATGGCCGCGTGAGGGAGAGCGAAGCCAGCGCGGCCAGAGCCCGGCGTCACGTTGTTGTAACCGCAGCGATCGCCGGACTGGCCGGATTGCTGTTCGGCTACGACACCGGCATCATCGCCGGATCTCTGTTGCTGATCACCCCGGAGTTCGGGCTGAGCGACCTGGCGGCCGGGATGGTGGTCGGCGCCGTTCCGATCGGCGCCGTGGCGGGCGCGTGGATCGCCAGCACGAGAGCCGACAAGTACGGGCGGCGCCGGCTGATTCTCACTTCGGCCCTCGTCTTCATTGTCGGCGCCGTGGTCTCGGCTATTTCCGAGTCGGCCTCGGAGCTGATCCTGGCCAGGATCCTGATCGGTATCGGTATCGGAGTGGCCTCGGCCGTGGCGCCCGTCTACATCAGCGAAATCTCTCCGGCGAACATCCGCGGTCAGCTGGTCACCTTCTTCCAGCTCTCGGTGGCCGTGGGGATCCTGGTCGCCTATCTGGTCGGACTGGCCTTCGCTGACGTCGATGAAGGGTGGCGCTGGATGCTCGGCCTGGGAGCGGTCCCGGCGATCGCGCTCGGCCTGGGGATCCTCAAGCTTCCGCCCAGCCCCCGCTGGCTGTTGATGAAAGGCGACGAGGCGGGGGCGATCGAGTCGATGCGACAGATCCGGCCCGCCGGCGAGAACGCGATCGTGCTCGAGATCCAGGAGATCAAGTCGAGCATGGGCGAGGACACCGGCAAATGGCGGGACCTGCTCAGGCCGGCAGTCAAGGCGGCCCTTTTCGTCGGGCTCGGACTGGCGATCCTGCAGCAGATAACCGGGATCAACACGGTGATCTACTACGCGCCGACGATCATTCAGGACGCCGGGATCAGCTCCGCCTCGTCGGCGATCTTCGCCTCGCTAGGTGTCGGGATCATCAACGTGATCATGACCGTGGTCGCGCTCCGCCTGCTTGACCGGGTCGGACGCCGGGACCTCCTGTTCATCGGCGTCAGCGGGATGTCGCTGTCACTCTTTCTGCTCGGCCTGGCCTTCACCCTCGACACCGGCACGGCGTCTTCAGCGGTCGCGATCTTCAGCCTGATGCTGTTCGTCTCATCGTTCGCGATCTCGCTCGGCCCGATCTTCTGGCTGCTGAACGCGGAGATCTATCCGCTCGAGGTGCGCAGCAGGGCTGCTTCGCTCGGCACGATGACCAACTGGCTGTTCAACTTCATCGTTTCGCTCACGTTCCTTTCACTGATCGACCTGCTGACCCGGACCGGGGCCTTCTGGCTATACGGCGCGATCGGGCTGATCAGCCTCTGGTTCTGCTGGAAGTTCGTGCCGGAGACCAACGGGCGCTCCCTGGCCCAGATTGACGCGATCTTCCAGCGGCGCGCCAAAAAGTAGAGCCGGCGGAGTTACCGGCGGAGTGCAGCACCCGCGGACCGGTTCCGGCAGGGCTGCAGGCTCTGCCTGCCGGGATAGGTCCTAAGATCAGGCAATGTCCCAGACTCCGACCGTCTCACTGCGTGACTTCCGGGCCGGCGATGCCGAGGCGATTCACCGCTGGTT
>JAENXK010000127.1 GCA_016649615.1 Thermoleophilia bacterium | reverse complement strand
TCGGGAATCGTCGCCGATCTGCAGCGCCTCTTCCCGGACGCCGAGCAGGACACTTTGAACAACATCCTCAAGGGCATCCGGAACAACTCGGCAACGATCGGCATCGCCGCGGTGGCCGGCTCGCTCTGGATCGGGGCTTCGTTCTGGGGAGCTATGGACACGGCTTTTTGCCGGATTTACCATGTGCAGTGCCGGGGCTGGTGGGAACAGAAGCGCTTCTCGCTGACCATGCTGTTCGTGGTCACGCTCTTCCTTCTCGGGAGCATCGTGCTCCCGGCGCTCGAGGGGGCCCTGATCCGCTCGGCCGAGCGCCTGCCGTTCGGCCTCAACCAGATCCAGTCACTCGACAGCATCATCCTGATCCTGGTCACGCTGATCCTCAACTTTTCCGTCGGGGCGGTGATCTACTGGGCGGTGCCAAAAGGTCACATGCCGTGGCGGGCGGTCTGGCCCGGCGCCCTGTTCACCACGTTCGTGGCCGGCTTCGCCAACTGGCTGTTCCCGCTCTACCTCTCGAATGTTTCGGCCCTCTCCCGGTTCGGAACCACGATCGGCTTCATCCTTATCGCCCTGTTCTGGTTCTACCTGATCGCCCTGACCATGCTGGCCGGCGCGGTCATCAACTCCCTCCGCCACGAATACCACGACACCGGTTCGCTGCCGTACGGACTCGTGAAGCGCAAGTGGAGGGTTGATCCGGAGCCGGCCACTGCCGAGCTCGAACGGCCTGCCGTCGCCGAGCCCTACCGTTCACTGACCGAATCTCCCCATCAACCCGAAAGCCGGCCCGGCGACGAAGCCCCTGGCGATTCTGCGGAAACCGCGGTCATGCCCGACACGCCGGTTCGCGACAACGGTCGATGAAGGTCGAAATCGAGCTGATGCCGGACCCTGTCCGGCGCGGGATCGCGGCCGAGGGCCCGGTCCAGTGCGCCCAGTCAGCCCTTTTGACCGTGGACGACGATGTCCTCGACCAGATCTGGACCCCGTCGACCCTCGAGCTTCTGGCCCGCTCATACTGGAAGTTCCTGCGAGAACGGACCTTCGGAGCCGTCCGCGTTTCCTACGGGCCGGACAGCCGCTCGGTGGTTCTGTTTTCGGATCGAGTCCCTTTGCTCCGGTTCGGTGCTCCGCAATTCTCGACCGGATCCGACTCGGGAACCGTCGAGTGGCCGATTGAGTCGGGGCTGCTGGTCGCCAGAGCGGGCCGGAAGAAGGGCTATCTCCGGATCGAGGTCAGCCGCCAGGGGAATGCCGGCAGCCAGGTGGCCCGGCAGAGCGTCCGGATCACGTCGGAGGTGGCCAACTTCTATCCCTGGATCCGGGGGGCCGGAGCATTCGCCCGGCTCGGCACCTGGATCTATTCACAAACCCAGTTGCGGGCGCACATCTGGATGACAAGGGGGTTCCTGCGCTCGCTGACCGATCTGCCGAATGAAGTCCTCAGGGCCGGTGAGGTTTCCCGGCCCGATCCGGGTCACGACTGAGCCCGGGCCTGGATCAACCCGGCTCAGGCCTCGTTCATCTCGGCGATGGCCCGGCTCATGGCCTCTTCCATCCCGATCGGTTGAATATCGAACATCTCCATCCCCGAAGGATCGGTCACCACGGTCTCGGTTGACAGCCCCTCGACCAGTGGCCGGGCGACTCCGGTATCGACCGGGGTGACCAATCCGATCCAGAGCGAAGAAAGGCGCGGCGTCAGTAGCGGAACCCGGATTCTGACCGGCGGCCGACGGCCCATCGCGTTTGCCATCTCGTCCATCATTCCGCCGTAGGTGGTCAGGTCGGGCCCTCCGATCTCGATAACCCGGTTCGCCTCCGGCCCGAGTTCCGCGGCGGCCGCCAGGTACTCGACCACGTCGTCGATCGAGATCGGCTGCGTCCTGGTCGTGGTCCAGCGCGGGGTCACCATCGCCGGCAGGCGGCGGACCAGATAGTAGACGGTCTGAAACGACTCGCTGCCGGCTCCGAGAACGACCGCCGCCCGGAAGTAGGTCAGCCCGACCCCGGTCGAGGCCAGGGCTTCGGCCGTCTCGTGCCGGGAGCGGAGATGCTCCGAGGTTCCCTCGCCCAGCCCTCCCAGATAGATGATGCGCTCGACTCCTGAATCGGCCGCAGCGTCGGCGAAGTTCAGGGCAGCGGTCCGGTCGGCCGCCGCGAAATCCTCGGACCGTCCCCGGCCCATCGAATGGATCAGGTAGTAGGCGGTGCGAACCCCGGCCAGCGCCCATGTGAGTGAGGAGCGATTGAGCGCGTCGCCCCGGACCAGTTCACATCCGGCCCGTTCGAGATGTGACGCCGACTCGGGCCGCCGGGCAAGGCAGCGCGGCGGCTGACCGGCCTCGGCAAGTCTCAGGGCAAGCCGACCGCCGATATACCCGGTGGCCCCGGCGATCAGGACATTCTCAGCCGTAGCGTCCCCCGGTTACTTCCCTCAACTTTGCCCGGTCATGACGGGCACCGATCTTTCTGACCGTTCCCGAGCGGGAGCGCATGATCAGCGATTCGGTCGTGGCATAGCCTTTGCTGGTCCGCCGCACGCCATCGAGAAGATCGCCGTCGGTGACTCCGGTCGCCGCAAAAAAGACGTCGTCGCCGGAGATCAGGTCGGCGCTGGTCAGGGTCTTCTCCAGATCGTATCCGGCATCCAGTGCCGCTTTGCGCTCGTCTTCATCCCGGGGCCAGAGCTTGCCGATGATCTCCCCGTCGAGGCATTTGATCGCCGCGGCGGCCAGGACTCCTTCAGGAGTTCCCCCGATCCCCCAGAGCAGGTCTATCCCGGTGTCTTCGGAGACCGCCAGCAGCGCCCCCTGAACGTCACCATCGGTTATGAATCGAATACAGGCGCCGGCTTCGCGAATCTCGGCAGCCTTTTCTTCATGTCGGTCCCGGTCGAGCACGGTCAGAGTCACGTCCTCGGGGTCCCCGCCCTTGCGTTCGGCGATGCCCGCGATCACCTCGCCGATCGGTACGTCGAGGTCGAGCAGGTCCGCGTATTTCGAGCCCGCCGCCATCTTCTCCATGTAGACGCAGGGCCCCGGGTCGAACATGGTTCCACGCTCGGACAGGGAGATCACCGCAAGTGCTCCACCGAAGCCGCGGGCGGTCAGTGTCGTGCCCTCGAGCGGATCGACCGCGATGTCAACTACCGGCGGGCTGCCGTCGCCGATGTTCTCGCCGTTGTACAGCATCGGAGCCTCGTCTTTTTCGCCCTCTCCGATGACCACGACCCCGTCCATCGGAACGGTGTCGAGCAGAAGGCGCATCGCGTCAACCGCGGCCCCGTCGGCGGCAAGTTTGTCTCCCCTCCCGATCCATCGCGACGCCGCCAGTGCGGCCGATTCGGTGACGCGCACCAGCTCGAGAGCGAGGTTGCGATCAGGCTTGGTACCGGAACGGAGATCATGCGAGATAACACCCATGGGCAAGAGGCTATAACCCCGGCCCTCACGATGACAATCCGGGCGGGCCCGGCGGGCTCGCATCCCGGTAGGCTGGCGCCATGGCGACCAACCGATGGGGACTGACTCTGCCACTGCCGGGCGTCTCGCTGGCCGACCTCAGGCCTTATGTCGAGGCGGCCGAAGCGGCTGGCTACACCGACCTCTGGACCGGTGAGACAGCCGGTCCGGACGGCTTCACTCCGCTCGCCGTGAGCTCGGCCTGGACTGCCGATATGCGTCTGGGCACCGGCATCGTCGGCGTCTTCCAGCGGGGGCCGGCACTTCTGGCCCAGCAGGCGGCGGCGATGACCGACGCCTCGAGCGGCCGGTTTGTCCTGGGGCTCGGCGCCTCGAGCGACCGCATCGTCGAGGGCTGGAACCAGATCCCGTTCGAGAAGCCGCTGAGCAAAGTCGAGCAGACGGTCGACTTTCTCCGGGTCGCTCTGGCAGGCGAGCGCACTGACACCGGATTCAAGCTCGAGACCGCCCCGGCCCACGCCACCCCGATCGTGCTTGCCGCGCTGCGAGGCAAGATGCTGCGCCTCGCCGTGGAAAAGGCGGACGGCGCCTTCACCAACTTCCTGCCGCTGGCCGGACTCGACAAAGTCACGGCCCAGCTGAGCGGAGCCGGTCCCGATTTCGAACTGCTCTGCCGTTTCTTCTGCATCCCGGGCGAGCGCGAAGAGGTCGAGGGCCTGGCCCGCTTCATGTTCTCCTCCTACATAACGGTGCCGGTCTACGCCAACTTCTTCCGCTGGCTCGGCTACGGAGAGGAGATCGCCCCGATGGTCGAGGCCTGGTCGAACAAGGACCGCCAGGGAGCCGCGGAGGCGGCCCCCTGGGAGCTGATCGAAGACACCTTCCTGGTCGGTTCCCCCGAACAGATCCGCGAGCGGCTCGGCGCCTACGTCGACGGCGGCATCACCCTGCCGGTGGTCACCCCGATCACCACCCCAGACAGGATGACCGGCCTGATCGAGGCGCTTGCCCCCTGAGCCGGCCGGCGCCGCTGTCCGGCCGGCGTAGCACTCCGGCCAGTGCCCGGCGCTTCAGCCGGTACGCGCTGATCTGGCCGGCGCCCAGCGACTCAGCCTGTACCTTCGTTTTCGGGATCGGTCCAGACTCGCTTCTCCCAGGGCGGCGTGATCGGGTCGAAGCGGGCCGGTCTGGCGATCGGATCGTGCCTGACAGATTCGAGCGGAACAAGCCGCACCCGGGCGGCCGGCGTATGGCTCGGGTACGAACTGCGGCCGACCCGGCCGGCGGCGTTGCCCGCATGGCTGCCACCGGCAATCAGGTACTGCCCGGTATGCCCGCCCCATCCCCCGCGTTCGCGCAGACCGAACTGCTCCGCCACGCCGTTGATGAATCCCCAGCCGAGATCAGACCCCCAGTTGGTGACCGAGCGGGTGTGGTTGTAGCCGGCGTGTGACGATGCCCGCTGGCTGACTTCGCCGCCGGGGCCGATCCTGACCTGAACCGATTCCCAGTCGTGGCGGTGGTAGCCCCTCTGCTCAAGGACTGGCGCACCGCGCAGCGAAGCGCTTTCCGGGTAGTAAGCCCAGTACTGGACGTAGACCGAGCCGGCACCGGCGCCGCCGCAATCGTTCGCTGCCGGCCGCGGTCCGGATGCCGCCAGCCCCGGCCCGGGTTCCGCTTGC
>JAENXK010000210.1 GCA_016649615.1 Thermoleophilia bacterium | reverse complement strand
TCGACCACAAGCCGGAGGCCGAATACCGCTGGTTCCGTTTCGACGCTTCCCGCGAGCTTCTCGTCCAGCTCGACCACTCGCTGAAGATCGCCGACGGCGTCATGCGCTCGCGGATCTTCAAGGTCGACTTCGAAGCGCCCGTGCTGCCCGCACCGCCCGCAACCGCGACTATCATGGCTCCGACCGGAGACGATGATGAGCGTCGTGGCAGAGGCGGCCGCTACCGCGACGACTGAGGTCTGCTGCCTCGCAGCAGGCCGCCGCGCCGGTTGTGCGGACGTAGGGCAAGCACTCCTCCGGAACCACCGGGACGCGCCTGGCTTCGTCGACGCTCGGAGGCTCGGTCACGTACCTGGGTACGCTCCCTTCACCACCTTCGCTTCGCTCCTTGCCGGCCACGCCCCGGCAGCCCCGGAGAAGCACTTGCGTGGTGCAACCGCAGAGTCTCGCTGACCTTGTCGCTTCGCTCCGCGCTTTGCGCGGCTGGCCTGTGAGCCCGGACGGAGCACCCGACCGGTTCTCAGTTGGATTCGGGCCGGGTATGACCCCTATTCGACAGAGAACGCTCGGTCAGTCCCGGGAAGCCGGCGATCGGACCCCGTGCCACGAGCCCCGACCTACGAAGCCGGAGATCAAACCTTCCAGCGCCGAAGGCGGTGGAGTCATGAGTCGCCGGCGATTACATGTGACCACCATCAAAGTCTCACAGCGAAGCGAAGCGACTTTGATGCCTTGTGCCTCCGTTTTTCTTCCCCAAATTGCGGGTGTGGGGGGAGAGATCCCGGTGGTTGGTCCTTTATGCGTCAAGGCCTCTCGCTAGATTCTTGTTCGGTGCCGGATCCGTGGCACCGGGACCGGTCCGGCCGGCGATGTCAGAAAGCCGCCTGCCGGGCAGACCCAGAGACCGACTCGAGATGCACACAAAGAACGAACAGGAGCGAATACGCAATGGCTGAGAACATCAACAGAGTCACGATCACCGGCAACCTCACCGCCGACCCGGAACTTCGGCACACCCCGAGCGGCACCGCCGTCTGCTCGCTGCGAGTGGCGGTCAACGGCCGGCGCAAGGACCAGAGTGGTCAGTGGGTTGACAAGCCCAACTACTTCAACATCGTCGTCTGGGGCGCCCAGGGCGAGAACTGCTCCAACTACCTGTCCAAGGGTCGCCCGGTGGCGATCGACGGGCGGCTGGAGTGGCGCGAATGGGAGGCCAAGGACGGATCCGGCAAACGCCAGGCGGTCGAGATCGTGGCCGATACGGTCCAGTTCCTGGGATCCCGCGACGGCTCGGCCTCCGGGGGCCAGGGCGGCGAGGGCGGCGGCTTCCAGCCCGCTGCCGACGTGCCGGCCGACACCGGGGACTTCGCTCCGTCCGGCGGCGGTGGCGGGGCTGACGACGACATCCCGTTCTAGCGGCAGGCCGGCGGGCGGGCCGTCCCGGGGCAAAAGCCGGGCGGCCGGTTATTCCGGTCGTTCCGGGCCCGGCGGGCCCCCACACAGAGACCGCAGTTTGCGGATCGCGGTCGGCGCGCCCGCTGCGGAGGCATGCCGATTGCGGCTCGGAACCGTTAGGATTGCTGATCCGAGAATGCCCGGACCACCGGGCCACGACAAGGTAAGGCAGTAGACAGCAAGTGGCTAAGACACGAGAAGCAGGATCATCGCGACGCGGACGGCGCTTCAACGAGCGCATTCGTCCCCGCAAGTACACCAAGATTTCCGCCGAGAACATCGACTACAAGGACCTGACGCTTCTGCGCCGGTTCATCTCCGACAAAGGCAAGACCCGGTCACGCCGGGTCACCGGGCTCTCCCGCAAGCACCAGGCGCAGCTTTCGGTCGCGGTCAAGCGCGCCCGCGAGGTCGCCCTGCTCCCTTACGTGGGTGAGCGGTAGTGGCGCAGCAGGCGATTCTCCTGGCCGACGTCGAAGGACTCGGCGAGAACGGCACCGCGATAGAGGTCTCACCGGGCTATCTGCGCAACTACCTGCAGCCCCGGGGGCTGGCCCAGCCGGCCACGCCGGGCGCGCTCGAAGAGGCGATCCGGCGCAAGGAACAGGCCGAGAAGACCGCACGGGAAGCTGCGGCCCGCGCCAAGGAGTCGGCATCGCTTCTGGCCAAGACCGTTCTGACGATTCATCACCGGGCCGGCGAGGACGGCAAGCTCTACGGGTCGGTCACGACCAAGGAGATCGCCGAGGCGATCCGTGATGCCCGCGGAATCAAGGTCGACCGGCGCAAGGTCCGTCTCGATGTCCCGATCCACCAGATCGGCACCTACATGATCGACGTCGAAGTAACCGGCGGCGCCACGGCTTCGGTCAAGACGATCGTCGCCGAAGAGAAATAGCCCAGGTACCACCCCAGAACATCGAGGCCGAGGA
>JAENXK010000219.1 GCA_016649615.1 Thermoleophilia bacterium | reverse complement strand
GTCTCTGAATAAGAAGTCCAGGGTGCGTCGGGGCGCCGGCAAGGGCTTTTCGCCAGCAGCCGGTTCACCCTTCGCAGGAGGATCGGATCCCCTTGCAGTCGTCCTATCCGGTCTCATCCTCACCGCCGTCGAGCACGATTTCTTCCATCCTGCCCGAAGGTGACCAGATCAGGGCGACGACGAAACAGACGGCCATCACGCCGGCCATTATGTAAAAGACGGTTTGGGTCGACATCGCATAATCCAGCTGTACGCTCCTGAACAGCTCTCCCGCCTTTTCGCCCGCGGGACGCGCCGCCCCCGGCAATTTCGGTCAGGGAGGCGTCCCTCGTCCTCCCCGGGACGACGGGACGAATAAGGACGACCTCTTGAGGATTCCGCACTGGGGCCGGTCTCCCTTAAATCGAATACCCGGCCCGCTTCGTTTCCCAGGGAGACGTAATGGTTGTTGGGCGGATCGTGGCGATCGTTCGTCCAGACCTCATCTGGGGAATAGCTGCCAGATAACGGATCGCCACTTGCTTCCGAGGTTCAAAGCAACGGCCCCTTAACACCGAAGACCCCCTGGCGAGAGGAGGTCTAAGTGTGGTCCCGAGGGACATAGCGGGGGCCGGATTCGAACCGGCGACCTTCGGGTTATGAGCCCGACGAGCTACCTGACTGCTCCACCCCGCGGCGGAAACAGAGATTCTAGCACCGGAAATCTGTAATGCCCCGTAAACGATGCCGAGTCTCAGGTTCCCGACCAGGCGAACGCCCGCAGGCGGGAGTCCCTCGCGGGCGCCTCGGGCGCGGGTGGCGGGGTCGTCGGGGTCCGGGGATCTCCGGTAGGAGTCTCCAGGCCGCAATGACGCCGACAGGACCTGCGCGCAACGCTTTCGGGGAGGTGGTTACGGTTGCCTGGTCGGCCGGATCAGGACCTCGTTGACCGAGACCCGCGCCGGACGGGTCACCGCGTATTCGATGGCGTCGGCGACGTCGTGGGCTTCAAGTGGCGTCATCTTGCTGATCCACTCCTCGATCACCTCCCTGACTCCGTCCCTGTTGTGGTCTCCCAGCTCGGTGGCGACAGCCCCGGGCTCGATGATCGTGACGCGCACGCCATCATTGCTGACCTGCTGGCGAAGCGATTCGCTGACCGCCCCCACTCCGTGCTTGGTCAGGTTGTAGACCCCGCTGTGCGGAGAGACCGTGCGGCCGGCGACCGAGCTGATGTTGACGATGTCGGTGACTTCACGGCCTGAGTTCTTTGCGCCCTCCAGCAGGTGGGGCAGCGCCGCGTGGGTCATGTAGAGCAGGCCCTTAAGGTTCACGTCAACCATGCGTTCCCACTCTTCGGTGGGCGCCTCGGATATCGGCCCGAGCAGCATCACCCCGGCGTTGTTGACCAGGACGTCGAGCCGGCCGAAATCGGCGACGGTACGCTCCACCGCCGCGATCGCCTGCTCCTGGTCGGCGATGTCAGCTTCGATCGCCAGCGCGGTATGGCCGTCACCGGCCAGCTCCTGAGCCAGCTTCTCCAGTCGCTCCAGCCTTCTGGCGACCAGCGCGACTTTTGCTCCCCGGGCAGCCAGGGACCGGGCGGTGGCCTCGCCGATTCCGCTGCTGGCGCCGGTGACCAGTGCGACCGAATCCTTCAAGCTGGTTCGCATCCCGCTCCTTTCGTGGTTGAGCCACCAATCTACCCGGTGCTGTCGACCGGCCGGGAAGCAATAATCTGTTGCCTTGGCTCCCACCCCGCCCACCCACCACCTCGCCAGGCGCGTGGCCGTGATCGACATCGGGACCAACTCGACCCGGCTGATGGTCGCCGATGTCGCTGACGGCAAGGTGGCGGTGGTCGACCGCCGCAGCACGGTCACCCGTCTCGGCCGCGGAGTCGATCACTCCCGGCAGCTCTCCTCCGAGGGCATTGAGGCGGTATGCGAGACGGTGGAGGAATACCTCCGGCTTCTCCAGGATCTCGCCGCAGAGGCGACCCTGGTGATCGCCACCAGTGCCGTACGCGACGCGGCCAACGGGAGTGCGTTCGTGGCCGAGTTGCGAGAAAGGTTCAACCTCGACGCGCAGGTGATCGACGGCGACGAGGAGGCCGGGCTGACCTATCTCGGCTGCACATCCGAGCGGTCGGGAGACGAGAGGCTGGCCGTGATCGACATCGGCGGAGGCTCGACCGAGCTGATAGTCGGCAAGGGCCCCGAGCCCCTGTTTCACACTTCCCTCCAGGCCGGGGTTG
>JAENXK010000152.1 GCA_016649615.1 Thermoleophilia bacterium | reverse complement strand
GTTGCTCACCTGAAGTCCGTTTGCATCGATGTAGCGGGCCGAGCGCATCACGACGACCACCCGCCCGACACGGGCCGGCACCCGGGGATACAGTCGTTCCCTGGCCTTGGCGGTCAATTTTTTCGAGTCCTTGATCCCGATCAGTTCTCCGCGGCCGAAATCCTCGAGACATCGCCGGTCGAGCACCACCGCAGCGGCGACTATGGGGCCCGCCAGGCAGCCTCTGCCCGCTTCATCGGTCCCGGCAACGAAGTCAGCCCCCAGTCCCCGGTCGTGAGCAAAGAGCTCACCGGGGTCGGGATCCGCGGGTGGCCTAGAGGCCACCGATGCGATTCGGCGGCCAGTAGGTGCCGAAGGCCTTGCCGATCAGCCAGTCCTCGGGCAGCGGCCCCCAGAACCGGCTGTCCTCGCTCTGTCCCCGGTTGTCGCCCATCAGAAAATAGTGGCCCTCGGGGATCTTGATCGGGTCGGGGAGGTCGCAGCCCTGACCGGCCGGGCCGCAGCGATTGATTTCGTATCCGTCGGGCTCCTGAATCACTCCGTTCACCACCGGCAGGCCCCTTCTGACCGCCACGGTATCGCCCGGTCCGGCGATGATCCGCTTGATGAAGGTCTCCGAGGACTTCTCCGGGGTAGCCTCGGCACACGGCGTATTCGGCTGACGCGGGGCGCCGCAGACGGCACCGGCGGCATCTACGCCTGCAGGCGGGTGAAACACGACCACGTCGCCGGGCTTGGGGTCTGTGAAGTGGTAGATGAAGCGGTTGGCAAGTACCCGCTGGCCGATGTCCAGGGTCGGCTCCATCGAGCCTGAGGGGATCTGGTACGGCTTGATCAGAAAGGCCTGGATCAGCAGCGCCAGCCCGAGGGCCATAGCCACGATCACGACCAGTTCAACGATGCTCCCCCCGGCCGTCTTCGGCTTGGGGATGCGCGGATTCAGGCCTGATCCTTCTCGTTCTGCTCGCCGTCAGTCGATTCACCGTCGGCTTCGGGCCCAGCCTGCCCTGAAGCTTCGGCCTCGGTCGTGTCGGCGGCGGCTTCCGCTTCGGGCGCGTCCCCGCCCGGCTCTTCCGTTTCGGCGGCATCGCCGGCCTCCGGGGTGGCGGCAGCTTCTTCGTCGCCGTCTGCGGCGGCTCCGGTCCCATCGGCAGCCTCAGCTTCTTCGGCCGCTCCGGTTCCTTCGGCCGCTTCAGTTCCATCGGCCGCTTCGGCTTCCTGGGCCGCGTCCGCGGCATCCTCGACCGGTTCCTGTGCTTCGCCGGCGGCGTCAACGGCACCGACATCAGAGGTGCCGACCATGTCTTCGTCGATCCCCCAGCGGCGTTCAGCCACCCGGGCGGCCTTGCCCACCCGGCCCCGCAGGTAGTAGAGCTTCGCCCGGCGAACCCGGCCGCGCGAGGCGACTTCAAGCTTTTCGATCTTCGGCGAGTGGAGCGGGAACGTCCGCTCGACGCCCACCCCGAACGACTGCTTTCGCACGGTGAAAGTCTCCCGTGCCCCCGAGCCCTGGCGCTTGATCACGACGCCCTCGAACACCTGAGGGCGCTTGCGACTGCCCTCGATCACCAGGAAGTGGACCCGGACGCGGTCACCCGGCGCAAAGGACGGCAGTCCCTTCCGCATCTGACCGGCTTCAATGTCTTGAATTACAGTGCTCATGGCTCAAAAAGACGGGCCGGGTGGCCCGCGCAGCGGCAATGCTACCGACTCCAAGTCAGCGGCGACCTTCTCGCCGCCTCGACTGCTCGAGCCTCCACTCCCTGATCCTGTCGTGGTCACCTGAAATCAGGACTTCGGGAATACCCCAGCCCCTGTACTCCGGCGGTCGCGTGTACTGGGGATACTCCGGCATGCCGTCCAGCGCCTCACTGTAGGACTCCTCGATCGCGCTGTCGGCGTCGCCCAGGGCTCCGGGGAGTTTCCTCATGATCGCGTCGGCGACCACCATCGCCGGCAGCTCGCCCCCGGCCAGTACGTAGCGGCCGATCGAGATCTCGTCGTCGGCCAGGTGGTCATGGACCCTCTGGTCGAACCCCTCGTAGCGGCCGCAGAGCAGGGCGAGACGGGGTTCGGCTGCCAGTTCTCCCACGGTCGGCTCGTCCAGCAGGCGGCCGGACGGGGTCAGGACGACCGTCCGGGGGCGGCTGCCGCCGCCGTAAACGCCCTCCAGGGCTGCGTCGACCACGTCGACCCGCAGGACCATGCCTGCCCCGCCGCCATAGGGGGCGTCATCCACCCTTCCCCCTTTCATGGGGGTCCAGTCGCGATAGTCACGCAGATCGAGGCGGGAACCGTGCTCGATCGCCTTGCGCACCGGGCGCTGATCGCGGAGCCAGCCGAAAGCTTCGGGAAAGAGCGTGAAGATGTCGAGGTTCAAGAGTCGCCCGGGCTCACGGTACGGGACCGCCTGCCCAGTCAGTCGAGGATGTCGACCAGGACCCGGCGCTCTTCGCGCACGGCGGCTGCCTTGGACACTGTCCGTAGAGCGTTGGCGACGCGCCCGCCCTTGCCGATCACCCGGCCGAGGTCGTCCTGGTCAACGGTGATCTCATATACGAGGTCGCCGTCCTCTTCCAGTTCTTCAACCTGCACCGCATCGGGATCCTCAACCAGGGCCCGGGTGAGGAATTCGAGCATCTCCTGCATCGGGATCAGCTGCCGGAGGCCTTGATGCCCTTGATCCGCAGCAGGCCGGCGACCCGCTCCGAGGGCTGGGCGCCCTTTTCGAGCCAGTGCCTGGCCCGGTCTTCGTCGAGCACGATGGTCGAAGGATCGGTCTGGGCGTTGTACTGACCGATCGTCTCGATCGACCGGCCGTCACGCGGTGAGCGCTTGTCGGCGACAACGATTCGCCAGATCGGGTTCTTCTTGGAACCAACTCTTCTAAGTCTGATTCGGACTGCCATTGGACGCGGAATCCTACAGGTTCTCAGCGACGGCGGATCTTGGGTCGCTGCGTCTTGCCGCTCATCCGGGCGAGCTGCTGGGGATCGGGCATATTGCCGTTCGCCATCTGTTTCATCAGCGATCGCATCTGCCCGAACTGCTTGACCAGGTTGTTCACCTGCTGGATCTTGGTTCCCGATCCTTCGGCGATCCGGCGGCGGCGTGAGCCCTTGATGATCTCCGGCATCGCCCGCTCGTAGGGGGTCATCGAGAGGATGATCGCCTCGACCCGGTCGAGTTCGCCCTCGTCCACATCGGTGTCCTTCATCTGCTTCATCGCACCCATGCCGGGCATCATGCCGATCAGGTTGCCGATCGGGCCCATCTTTCGGACCGAGCGCATCTGCTTGAGGAAATCTTCGAGCGTGAAGGTCTCGTCGGCCATCTTGCGCTGGAGTTCTTCAGCTTCGTCTTCGCCTACCTGTTCTTCGGCCTTTTCGATCAGGCTGAGGACGTCCCCCATGCCGAGGATCCGCCCCGACATCCGGTCGGGGTGGAAATGCTCGAACTGGTCGAGCTTTTCACCGGTCGAAGCGAAGAGGATCGGCTTGCCGGTGACCGCCTTCACCGAGAGCGCAGCCCCGCCGCGGGCGTCACCATCGAGTTTGGAGATGATCACTCCGTCGAACTCGGCCGCCTCGGCGAACGATTCAGCCACCCCGACCGCGTCCTGCCCGGTCATCGCGTCCACCACCAGCAGAACGTTGTGAGGCCTGGTCTTCTTGCGGATCCGGGCCAGCTCGTCCATCAGTTCCGCGTCGATATGGAGTCGGCCGGCCGTGTCGATGATCAGGACATCGCGGCCCTCGTCTTTCGCCTTGCCCAGCGCCCAGTCAGCGATCTCGACCGGATCGGCATCGCTGCCCTGCTGATAGACGACCGCCCCGGCCTGCCTGCCGACGGTCTCGAGCTGCTTGATCGCAGCCGGGCGGTAAACGTCGCAGGCGGCGAGGGCGACCTTCTTGCCTTCTTTGCCCAGCAGCCGCGCCAGCTTTGCGGTCGCCGTGGTCTTTCCCGAACCCTGCAGGCCGGCCATCAGGATGACCGTGATGCCCTTCTGGGAAAAGACCAGGTCGCGTCCGGCGCCGCCCATCAGGTCGGTCAGCTCTTCGTTGACGAT
>JAENXK010000156.1 GCA_016649615.1 Thermoleophilia bacterium | reverse complement strand
TGAGACCCTGCTCAGCACATCCGAGCTGGTCAGCCGCTTCCGGCCGGAAGACGTCCGCAGGTCTTCTGCCGTTTTCGATGAGAAGAAGCTTCGCTGGATGAACGGTCGTTACATGCGCGAGATGGACCCGCACGAGTACGCGGCTAGAGTCGCGGCTTTTCTCGGTCGGGACCCTGACCGGGCGCTCGAGGCGGCCTGCCGGATCGCCCAGGAGAAGGCTCAGACCCTGGCCGAAGTCTGGCCCCTGATCCGGTTTCTGTTCGAACCTCCGGTGGACGACGAGAAGGCCTGGCGCAAGGTGATGAAGAACGATGCCGGCCGGGTTCTCGATTCCGCCGGCCAGGCCCTGGGCCGGCTCGGGGACTTTGACCCGGAGTCGGTCGAGCGGGTGCTTTCGCCGATTCCCGACGAACTCGGACTCAAACCGGGAAAGGTCTATCAGCCGATCAGGGTGGCGATCACCGGGACAACGGTATCTCCCGGGATTTTCGAGTCGGTCGCGGCACTCGGCCGCGAGCGCACGCTGGATCGAATCGAAGCCGCCCGCGACCGGATCGGGCGAGCGGCGGCTGAAACTGGGCATCCCTAACCACCTTTCCCGCCTTTCAGCGGTCCGGTGTTGTAGAACTGAAGGGTGATCTCGGTCACTTCGAAATCCCGCTATGCCGTCGTGGCGATGGCTGAACTGGCCCGCTCCGGCGAACGACCGCTCCCGGTCAAGGAACTGGCCGAGCGCCGTGAAATCCCCGACCAGTTCCTCGAACAGCTCTTTTCAACGCTCAGAAGGTCCGGGCTGCTGAGCAGCCACCGCGGCAGCAAGGGTGGCTACACGCTCTCGCGGCCGCCCGAAGAGATCACGGTCCTGGAGGTCGTGCAGGCGCTCGACGGAAAGGTCGGACAGGAGGCCGATGAAGCGGGAGGGATCTGGGCTGACGGGGTGGGGGCGCTGCGCGAAGTCTTCAGCGGGACCACCATCGCCGACATAGAGCGGCGCGAGTCCGAGGATGCCGCTTCGAGGATGTACTTCATTTGATCGCCCCACAGGCTTCAGCGACCGTCGGAGGAACGCCGCTGGTCTGGCTGGCGAGGATGGGCCACGGCCTGGGGGCCGAGGTCTGTGCCAAGCTCGAGTACTTCAATCCGGGGGGATCGGTCAAGGACCGGATCGGCGCGGCGATGATCGGGGCGGCCGAGGCCCACGGAGACCTGGTCAGAGGCGAGTCGGTGATCGTCGAGCCGACCAGCGGCAACACCGGAATCGCCCTGGCGATGATCTGCGCCGCCCGGGACTACGACCTGGTCCTGACGATGCCTGAGGGAATGAGCCGCGAGCGGGCCAAGCTGCTGCGGGCGTATGGGGCCGAGGTCGAAGAGACGCCGTCCCTGGGAGGCATGGACGAGGCGGTCAGCCTTGCCGCGAGATTATGCGAGGAGCGGGGCGGATACAGCCCGCAACAGTTTTCCAATCCGGCCAACCCGGAGGCGCACTTCCGTACCACCGGACCGGAAATCTGGGATGACACTCATGGCGAAGTGTCCGCCTTCGTCTGCGGGGTCGGTACCGGCGGCACGATCACCGGGGTGGCCCGATATCTGAAGGAACAGGGCTCTGACGCGCTGATCGTCGCGGTCGAACCTGCCTCTTCACCCGTCCTCGCAGGCGGTCTCGGCGGACCGCACCGGATTCAGGGGATCGGAGCCGGATTCGTGCCTGACGTCCTTGACCGAGACCTGATCGACGAGATCCTCCCGGTCAGCGACGAAGACGCGCTGAACACCGCTCGCCTGCTGGCCAGGCGAGAAGGAATCCTCGGGGGCATATCAGCCGGAGCCAACGTTCACGCCGCTCTCGAACTGGCTCGGAGGCCCGAACTGGCCGGCGGCCGGATCGTGACCGTGGTCTGCGACTCCGGCGACCGTTACATGTCGCTTCCCTTTTTCGTCCAATGACGGTCGCGGGGGAGATCGGAGCCCACGTCGCCGCCGCGCGCGGGCGGGACCCGGCCACGGCAAACGCTTCTACCGTGCAGATCCTCGCGACCTGGCCAGGGGTGCAGGCCGTGCTCGCCCATCGAATCGCCCACCGCCTTCATCAGCAGTCGGTTCCGCTGATCCCCCTGGCGATCTCGTACCTCGCCAGGGCGATCACCGGGATCGAAATCCATCCGGGGGCACGAATCGGCCAAGGTTTCTTCATCGATCACGGTGCGGGTGTCGTGGTCGGTGAAACCACGGAGATCGGCGACGACGTCACCCTTTACCAGGGGGTCACCCTGGGCGGCACCGGCTTTCAGGCCGGTAAACGGCATCCGACCGTGGAAGACAACGTGACCATCGGCTCCGGGGCCAAGCTTCTCGGTCCGATCGAGGTCGGCCATGGGGCAAAAGTCGGGGCGAATTCGGTGGTCGTCGAAGACGTTCCACCCTGTACCACCGTGGTCGGCAATCCGGGCCATCCGGTCAAGGTCGAAGGACGCAAGGTAGAGGGGCCTGATGCCGACTGGATCCACCTTCCCGATCCGGTTCAGGACGCTGTGAAATCGCTCTCGGCCCGGATCAAGGAACTCGAGGGCCAGGTGGCCGAGCTTTCCGGTAACGAAAACCGGGGCGGTGGGGAGTCTGACCCGGATCCACGCCGGGGCCGATCGTCGGCCGGCGGCTGACGCCGCGACGCCTGCCGGCGAACCGACGACCGGCCTCGCCGAACCGCCCGGTCGGGCCCGCCGGGCGGGCATATATCCTCGTTTAGTGGAGGCCGCCACCAACACTCTCGAAGGTCTGAACCCGCCCCAGCGCGAGGCCGTCGAGTACGGGGACGGGCCACTGCTGGTGGTTGCCGGTGCCGGGTCCGGAAAGACCCGGGTTCTGACTCATCGCATCGCCAATCTGCTGGCCACCGGCAGGGCCAGGCCGGGAGAGATCCTCGCGATCACGTTCACCAATCGCGCCGCATCCGAGATGCGCGAAAGGGTCGAGCAACTGGTCGGGCGGAGGGCGAATGCGATGTGGGTCACGACCTTCCATTCGGCCTGTGCCCGGATGCTCCGGGCCGATGCCGAGAGGCTCGGGTACTCCCGTTCGTTCACGATCTATGACGAATCGGATTCCCTGCGGATGATCAAGCGGGTCATGGAGGAGCTGGAAATCGACCCCAAGCGGTTCCCGGCCCGGGCGATCCGCTCGGCGATCTCGGGTGCCAAGAACGAGCTGCTCGACTCGGTTTCATACGGGGAGCGCCAGGGGTCCTATTTCGAGGAGACCGTCGGCTCGGTCTACGGGCTCTACGAGAAGCGCATGATGGAGAACAACGCGATGGACTTCGACGATCTCCTGGTCCGGACGGTGAATGTGCTCGAGCTGTTCGAAGCCGTCCGGGAGCGGTGGCGGCGGGCTTTCCGCTACGTGCTGGTCGACGAGTACCAGGATACGAACCATGCCCAGTACCGGTTGCTCACCCTGCTCTCTGGCGAACACCGCAACCTGACCGTTGTCGGGGATGAAGACCAGTCGATATACGGGTTTCGCCACGCCGACATCCGCAACATCCTCGATTTCGAGAAGGATTTCGGAGATGCGAGAGTGGTCAAGCTGGAGCAGAACTATCGCTCCACCCAGACGATCCTCTCCGCCGCAAACGCGGTGGTTGAACGCAACCGGGACCGCCGGCCGAAGAAGCTCTGGACCGGGGCAGGACAGGGCGAGGAGATCGAGGTGGTCCGCCTGACCGACGAACATGAAGAGGCACGCTGGGTCGCGGGTGAAGTTGAACGCCTGAGCGAGGACGAGGGCGTAGAGATTGACCGGATGGCGGTCTTTTACCGGACCAACGCCATGAGCCGGGTGCTCGAAGACACCCTGGTCCGGTTCGGGACCCCGTACCAGGTCATCGGGGGGACCAAGTTCTACGACCGGGCCGAGATCAAGGATGCCGTCGCCT
>JAENXK010000043.1 GCA_016649615.1 Thermoleophilia bacterium | reverse complement strand
GCCGCGACGCTAACCGAAGAGGTTGGCCAGGGCTCCGGCCAGGTCCGGCAGCTTGAACTCGTATCCGCCGTCGGTCGCGCGCCGGGGGTAGACCCGCTGGCCTTCGCGGAGCACGTGTCCGAACTCCGGGCCGCGCGCCAGATCGAGGGCGAATCCGGGCACCGGAAGTACTGCCGGCCGCCCGAGGGCTTTGCCCAGCAGTTTCGCGAATTCTTTGTTGGTCACCGGATTCGGCGAGGTCGCGTTGAACGGGCCTTCGGCCGAGTCGTTGTCGAGGGCCCAGAGCAACATCCCGATCTGGTCGTTGCGGTGAATCCAGGACATGTACTGGTTGCCACCGGCGATCGGACCGCCGACGCCCATCTTGAACGGGGTCAGCAACTCGGCCAGCAGCCCGCCCCTCGGATCGAGCACGTGGCCGCTGCGTATCGTCGCCACCCGCATCCGGTCGGATGCCGCATTCGCCGCCGCCTCCCAGCCGAGCACGACGTGGGCCAGGAAATCGTCCCCCGGTTCCGCGTTTTCATAGAGCAGTTCGTCGCCACGGTCGCCGTAATAGCCGACAGCCGAACCCGAGATCAGGGTCGAGGGAGGATTGTCCAGGGTTGCGATCGTGTCCACCAGATTGGCGGTCGCCCTCACCCGGCTCTTCTCGATCCGCTCCTTGACCGAATCGTTCCAGCGCTGGTTTATCGGCTCGCCGACCAGGTTGAAAACTGCATCCACCGAGTCGAATGCCCGGTCCGGCGGGCGTTCCATGGTCGGCTCCCAGCCGTGCCATTCAACCCGCGGCTGGTTCTGGGAGGCCTGTTCCGGACTGCGGCTGAGACCGACCACGTCGTCGCCGCGGTCGATCAGTGCGTTGCAGAGTGCCCCACCGATCATTCCTGAGGCCCCTGTGACCAGTACCCGCCGATTTCCGGCTTCAGGAGTTCCTTTCGCTGCCATGGTTCCAGTCTAGAGAGAAGACGAAGGTGACCGCCCGGTCGCCTTGGCGCCGAGCACGCCAAATCGGACGCCCGGAAGGCGATCGACGAAAAACACCGAACAGGGAGAAGTATTCCGGTTCTGCCACGGCAGTTTCCGGCATTCAGATGATGAGTCCGTATTTCCCATCCAGATCCACCGGGGCAAGCCGGCCGGGCCGTTTCGCGGGCCTTCTCGGCTGCGCTCTGGCCGCGGTTCTGGCTGTTTCGCTCGGGATCGGCTCACCGCCGGCCGAAGCAGGGTCAAAAAAATGCTTCGGTAAGAGGGTCAACCGGGTGATCAAGGGCAAGAACAAAAAGGTCCGGGTTTCGTTCAAGGATGTCACCTGGATCGCCGGTGACCGGATCACGGTGATCGGCAAGCCTTACAGCCGGATCTGCTCCGACCGGGGCAAGCAGATCGTATTCCCCGGCAAGGGCAGGTCGATGACCGATACGGGAAGGGGAAATGACCGGATCGAGCTGCACCCCTCGAGCCACCTGAACGTGGTTCGGGCCGGCCTCGGAAACGATGTGGTCAAGGGCTCGAACGGCAACGACATCCTGTACGGGGGCCCCAGGTCGGCTCCGCCGAACGCCGCTGACCGGGACATGGTCAACGGTCTCCGCGGCAACGACCGGATCTACGACTACGCCGGCGAGGCCAACCGGCTTTACGGCACGACCGGCGTCGACAGCATCTACTCGCTGGGCCGCGCCGTCTCTTCGCTTTTCGGCGGAAACGGCAGCGACTTCCTTTACTCGAATGGCGGCAGGGGGGAGTCGGGCCGGATCGAGCAACTGTTCGGCGAGCGCGGCAACGATCGCCTCAACGCCGACCAGTCCCCCAGCTACGGCCCGGTATTCCTCGATGGTGGCTCCGGTGACGACTGGGCCAACGGCACCAGCTTCGGCGACACCATCGTCTTTCATTCGGGCATCACCAAGACCGCGGCCAATGGCGGCGATGACCTGATCATCGCCACTTCGCGTGGTCAGGGCAGGGTTGACGGAGGGCCCGGGACCGACACGATGTCGTTTGCGATTCACACGCCCGAGGGCCACAGCCGCAATGGTGACGGGGTCACAGTCGACCTCGGATCGGGTCAGAGCCAGGGGATCCACAAGTACACCCTGGACGGGGTTGAGAACGCGAGCGGCTCTTCATTCGACGATTTCATCCAGGGCAAGCGGGGCGAGGCAAATCTTCTGAGCGGCGGGCTGGGTGACGACGTGCTGGTCGGCGACAAAGGCGACCGTGACCAGGCCGATGGCGGCCTCGGCTACGACTCCTGCGAGGGCTTCCGCCTGGTCGAGGGCTGCAGCGAGACCAGCCCCGGCTATCAAGGGGAAAACCGGGTTCTGGTCGACATCAACGAGAGCGGCGTCCTGACCGTGATGGGCAGCCGGGGCGGGGACAACATCACGATCGGGTACGACCGCACGACCGGGCGCTACCGGGTTCAGGGCGGCGCGGACGCGGTGGCCGCGGGGCTGTGTGACGGCCTGGGCGACGGTGGCCGCACGGTTACCTGCCCGGCCGGCTTCTTCAATCTCAACGGCATCCTGGTCTACGGTGACGACGGCGGCGACCGGGTCAAGATCGAGAACTCGGTCCCGGCCTATGTCAGCACGACGGTCAACGGAGGAAAGGGCAGCAACACCCTGATCGGCGGCAAGACCAAGGATGTGCTCTCGACCGAACCCGGCAGTCGCGGCAGCCGGCTCATCGGTAACGCGAATCTCGACCAGATCTACCTGGTAGACGGCGCCAGGGTCAACGGCGGCCCCGATTCCGACGTGATCCATGCCCAGCACCCCTGTAACGGCGGCGAGGCGCTGGGCGGCAAGGGCGCCGACAACGTGGTCTTCAGCGGAGCGGCCAGGGGCGTCCACGCCGATCTCGGCAGAGGATGGGCCAGGTGGGCCAAGGGTAAGTGCAGGAATCCGCTGAAGCTCGGCAACGACATCGACAACCTAGAAGGGACCAAGGGCAATGACCATCTCGTGCTCGGCCCGAAGAAGAAGGGCCAGGACCGCAAGCGCAGCCTGCTCGGCCGGCTCGGGATCGACATCCTCGATTCAAGGAACGGCTATCCGGACACGGTCACGACCGGTGCCGGCGGCCGCAGGAACAGGGTGATCAGCGACGGCAAGGACAAGGTCCAGTGGGGCTGGGGCCAGGCCGGCTTCTGAGGGCCGGCGGCCTGGCGTGGCGGACTGAGGTCAGGCCCCGGAGCCGCCGAACGCCCCGGTCTCGACCGTAAACCGCGCGTCTCCGGCACGCTTGGCTTCCCGGACCACCGCTTCGGCCACGCGGGGGGCGACGTCACGGTCAAAGACCGAGGGAATGATGTAGTCCTCGGAGAGGTCCTCGTCGCTGACCACCGCAGCGATTCCGCGGGCCGCAGCCATCTTCATCTCTTCGGAGATCTGTGGGGCACCGGCGTCGAGGGCGCCGCGGAAGATCCCGGGAAAGCAGAGCACGTTGTTGATCTGGTTCGGGTAGTCGGAGCGGCCGGTGGCCATGATCCTCACGTACGGGTCCGCTTCCTCGGGCATGACCTCGGGGTTGGGGTTGGCCATTGCGAAAACGATCGCGTCGCGGTTCATCCTGTCGAGCGACTCGGCTTTGATCACCCCGGGGCCGGAGAGCCCGACGAACAGGTCCATCCCCTCGATCACTTCCTCCGGGGTGCCCAGCAGGTGGTCCGGGTTCGAGATCTCGGAATACCACCGTTTGATCCCGGTCATCTCGCCCGACTCGTAGTCCGGGCGGGTGGTCGAGAGGGCTCCGGAGCGGTCGCATCCGACCACGTGGGTCAGACCGGCGGCGAGCATCATCTTGGTCACGGCGACGCCGGCGGCGCCCAGCCCGACCATCAGCACCCGGAGATCCTCGATCGGCTTGCCGATGATCTTGAGCGCATTGAACAGTGCGGCCATCGTGACCACGGCGGTGCCGTGCTGGTCGTCGTGGAAGACCGGGATGTCGATCAGATCCTTGAGCCGGTCTTCGATCTCGAAACAGCGCGGGGCCGAGATGTCCTCGAGGTTGATCCCGCCGAAGCCGGGAGCCATCAGCTCGACGGTGCGCACGATCTCGTCGGGATCGGTGGTCGAAAGACAGATCGGAAAGGCATCGACCCCGGCAAACTCCTTGAACAGCATGCACTTGCCCTCCATCACGGGCATCGCCGCCTCCGGCCCGATGTCGCCGAGGCCGAGCACGGCGGTACCGTCGGAGACGACCGCGACGGTGTTCTTCTTGATCGTGTACTCGAAGGCGAGTGAACGGTCCTGGTTGATCGAGGCACAGACCCGGGCGACACCCGGCGTATAGGCCATCGAGAGATCGTCGCGGGTCTTCAGCGGATACTTGTTCTCGACCGAGACTTTGCCGCCGCGATGCATCTGCATCGTGCGGTCGGTGTATTCCATGACCCGGGCCCCGCGGATCGAACCCAGGCTCCGGAGAATCTGTTCCCAGTGCTCCTGATCGATCGCGTCGATCGTGAACTCGCGGACCCGCTTGCCTTCGGCCCCGGCGCCGGGTATCAGGTCGACTCCGACCAGCTGGCCGCCGGCTCCGGCGACCGCCGCGGTCAATTTGCCGAGGGGCTCGTGCCGGGCATCGAGTTCGACCCGGACGGTGACGCTGTACTGGGCACTTACGGGGGGCATCGCGCAACTATATGAGGCCCGGGGAAAACCGGCACTCCTGAGGCATCGGCTGATCCGATCAGGCGCGCCCGGCGCATATGATCGGCGGGTGAGCGATCCCGGGGAAACGCCCGAACTCTTCCTGATCGACGGCAACAGCTTGGCCTACCGGGCGTTTTTCGCGCTGCCCGACTCGATGGCCACCTCGGACGGCCGGCCGACCAACGCCGTCTTCGGACTCGCTTCGATGCTGGTCAAGCTGATCTCCGAGTACCGGCCGACCCAGATCGTGGTCGCCTGGGACGCCGGAATGTCCGGACGTGAAGAGGTCTATCCCGAATACAAGGCTCAGCGCCCGCCCAAGCCTGACCTGCTCCGGCAGCAGTGGCCCCACCTGGTCGAGCTGGTCGAAGCGTTCGGTTATGCCAACATCAAGGTCGATGGTTTCGAGGCCGATGACGTGATCGCGTCGCTGGTGGCCGAGGCCCGGCGCAGGGGGATCGGGACTGTGGTGGTGACCGGCGACCGAGACGCCTACCAGCTGGTCGGCGATGGAGTCCGGGTGATGAGCACCTCGCGAGGAATCACCGACGTCAAGATGTACGACGCCGAGGCCGTCAGGGAGCGCTACGGGGTCTACCCCGAGCTGGTCACCGACCTGATGGGGCTGCGCGGAGACACTTCCGACAACATCCCCGGGGTACCCGGGATCGGGGAGAAGACGGCGGCCGCCCTGCTCGACCAGTTCGGGTCGCTGGAGGAGATCCTGGCCAACGTCGACCAGGTCTCCGGCAAGAAACGCAAGGAGAACCTGGCTGAGTTCGCCGAGGATGCCCGCATCTCGAAGACCCTGGCCACGATGAACTACGACATCGAAACCGGGATCGATCTCGAGAAGCTGATGGAGGCCCGGCCGGACCGCGGAAACTTGCGTGAGTTCATGCATGAGTTCGAGCTCAGGTCCGCTCTCGGCCGGCTCGAAGAGGCGCTCGGCGACGCCGAGACGATCCCCGGTGAAATCGAGGAAGAAGTGGCGCCGGCCGAGGTCGAGCTGACCGAAGGCGGGGTGGGGGAGCTGAACGAAGGCCCGATCGCGGTCGAGATGCACGGCGGCTGGGCGGCGACCGACGGCGAGAAGGTGGTCGCCGGCGAGGCCGGTTCGGCCGAATTCGTGGACGCCGTCGCCGGGTGGCCCCTGATCGCCCATGACATAAAGGCGATCGGTGGGCGCAACGGGTTGCTGGCCGGCCTCGAGGCGACCGGGGCGGGGCCCTCGATCCATCACGACACGATGGTCGCCGCATACCTGCTCGAGCCGACCCGGCGCAGCTACGCTCTCGACGACCTCGCGGTCGCTGCCGGGCTCGCGCCGTCGGGCCTGGATGACGAGGACGGCCAGATGTCGCTGGTCACCGAAGTCGAAGAGGAGGCCCAGTCGATCGCGCCTGAGATCGCGGCGACCGTCTGGAATCTGGCCCGGATCCAGAGGCCGCGCCTGGAGGAGAGCGGACTGGTTCCGTTGTTTGAAGAGGTCGAGCAGCCGTTGATCCGGGTGCTGGCGGCGATGGAGAGAATCGGGCTCAAGCTGGACCGGGACAAGGTCGAAGAAATGAAGTCCGGCATGTCCGGGCACATATGCCGGCTCGAGTCGGAGATCCATGTCCTTGCCGGACGGGAGTTCACGATCGGCTCGCCACAGCAGGTGGGGCAGGTGCTGTTCGACGATCTCGGTCTTTCGAAGAAGCGGCGCGGAAAGACCGGCTATTCAACTGATGCCCGGGTCCTCGCCCAGATCCGCGAAGAGCACGAGATAGTGCCGCTGATCGAGCAGTACCGGGAGCTGAGCAAGCTGAAGAACACCTACCTCGATCCGCTGCCGAAGGAGATCGACCCCGAGACCGGGCGGGTTCACACCACTTTCATCCAGGTGGCGGCTCCGACCGGTCGGCTGTCGAGCATCCAGCCGAATCTGCAGAGCATCCCGATCCGGACCGACGTCGGACGACCGCTGCGCGGCTGTTTCGTGGCCGAACCCGGCAACCTGCTGGTTTCGGCCGACTACAGCCAGGTCGAGCTCAGGGTGCTGGCCCACATGGCCGACGAGCCGGTACTCAAGGGTTTCTTCGAGGCCGGGGAGGACGTGCACGCCGCGACCGCCGCCCAGGTCTTCGGGATCGACCCGGCCGAGGTCGACTCGAGTCAGCGCTCGAAGGCGAAAATGGTCAACTTCGGCATCGTCTACGGGCTGACCGGGTTCGGCCTGGCCGACCGGCTGAACATTCCCCGGGCGGAGGGTGACGAGTTCGTGAAGACCTATCTGGAGAGATTCCCGGCGGTCAGCGCCTTTCGCGAGCGGGTGGTCGAGCAAGCGACCGCCGACGGCTACGTAACGACGCTGCTGGGCAGGCGGAGGCCGCTTCCCGAGTTGAATTCGAGCCAGGCCAACACCAAACGACAGGGCGAGAGGCTGGCGATCAACACGGTGATTCAGGGGACCGCGGCCGACATCATCAAGATCGCGATGATCCGCTGCCACGAGGCGCTTCCGGAGGCCGGGCTGTCCTCGCGGCTGGTTCTTCAGATTCACGACGAGCTTCTTTTCGAGGGTCCCGAGAGCGAAGCCGACCAGGTGATCGAGATTGCCCGGCGCGAGATGTGCGCCGCATACACCCTGGAGCCGCCGCTGGAGGTCGAAGCCGGCGCGGGCCCCGACTGGCTGTCGGCGAAATAGCCGTGAGCCCGGGCAGGATCCGCCCCGGGGTGCCGGAATGAGTTACTGGCTGGCGGTCGCTGTGATGGGGGCGGTCGGGCTGCAGCTGGCCTTCCAGGCTCCGGTCAACAGCCGGCTGGGCGGATCGGTGGGCCGGTTGGCGGCCAGCCTGGTCAGCATCGTGGTCGGGGCCGTGCTCCTTCTGGCCGTCTGCCTTCTGACCGGAGAAATCGCGGGGATGGCTGAAATCGGCTCGGCGCCGGCCTGGGCGCTGACCGGAGGCCTGATCGGTGCCTTCTTCGTCGCCGGCTCGACCCTCACCGTCGTCCGCCTCGGGGCCGGAACGATCGCCGCGGCGATCATCACCGGCCAGTTGAGCTCATCGCTCGTCATCGACGGCCTGGGGTGGTTCGGGCTGGAGGAGTCGCCGGTGACCGCGCTCAGGGTGGGCGGGGTGCTTCTGCTGATTCTGGGTACCTTGCTGGTGGTCAGGACCGGACCCGGGTCTCAGAAACACGACCGGCTGGGGTTAGAGGGCATCTCCCTGTTTGCGGCCATGGTCCTGGCCGGGATCCTGATCGGGGCGCAGCCGCCGATCAACAGTGCCCTGGCCGATGCGACAGGCGGGCTCGCCGCCGCCCTGGTCAACTTCCTGGTCGCCTCGATCGCGGTGCTGGTGCTGGTGCTGGCTCTCGGAGAAGGATCGCGGCTCGGCCAGGTCCGCTACGTGCCGCGGCGGTACCTCTGGGGCGGTCCGATCGGGGTGATCACAGTGGTTACATCGCTGCTCCTGGTCGGCACGATCGGGGCGACCGCACTTGCCGCGGCGATCGTGACCGGCCAGCTACTGGCCGGGATCGGAATCGATCGGTTCGGGCTGCTGGGCCTGACGAAGCGACCTCTCACCGCATCCCGTCTGGCCGGGGTGGCCCTGCTCGTGACCGGGACCGTTTTGACCGCCGGCTAGAGACGCCCGGCGATCGGGCGGGAGCCAGACACCGGAGGGTCAACAACTATACAACCGTAAAGTTGTGCTATGCTGTCGGCATGTCCGAAACCGCACCGGTTCCCCACCCCCTTCCGGATTCTCTGGCCGAGATGATCGCCCAGCGCTTCCGGATCCTTTCCGAGCCGACGCGGATCAAGCTGCTCGACCGGCTCCGTGACGGAGAAGCCTCCGTCGGGGATCTTCAGGAGGAGCTCGGCGCATCTCAGCAGAACGTTTCCAAACATCTCGGCCTGCTGCTGCAGGCCGGAATGGTGAGCCGGACCAAGCGTGGCAACCACTCCCTGTACGCGATCGCCGACGAGGGGGTTTTCCTTCTCTGCGATCACGTCTGCGGAGGCCTGCGCCGTGAGGCCGGCGAGATCGAATCAATCCTGAATGGAGAACTGACCCGATGAACGAATCAACCCGATCAACTGAGTGCTCGACCTCCAGTGGCTGGCCGCTGGAGAGAGTCCTGTTCGCCATGGGCGGCACGGTCACGCTGCTGAGCGTGGCACTCGCGCTGCTGGTCTCGCCCTGGTTCCTGCTGCTCACAGTCTTCGCAGGCGTCAACCAGTGGCTCTACGTCCTGGTCGGAGCCTGCCCGGCTTCGCTCGTTCTTACGCGCCTGTTCGGTCTGCGTTCGACCGTGTACCCGAAAGAGCTCAGCCAGTGAGCCAGGATCAACAACAGTACGGCCCGCTGGGAAGGCTCGGCCGCTGGACCGCCTCGCACTTCCGCATCGTGGTCGGAGCCTGGGCGGTCATCGCGATCGTCTTCGGCGTGTTCGCTCCGGGTGTGGAGAAGGCGCTCTCCGGCGCCGGCTGGGAATCGACCGGATCCGAATCGGTCCTGACCCGGGACGAGATCGATCAGAACTTCCAGGGACTCGGCAGCTACGGGCTGATGGTTGTGGTCAGCTCGTCCTCGATGAACTCGGATGACCCGGCCTTCAAGCAGACCGTTTCCGAGGTCGAAGAAACGCTGAAGGCCGAGCCGGACGTCACCACCGTGGTCCCTCCCCGGCCCGGGATGACCATTTCACCCGACGGCCGGACCGTGATCGTTCAGGCCGGAGCCGGCGAAGACCCGAACCAGATGGTGCGGGTCGCCGACGACCTGAAAGAGCCGCTCTCCGAGCTCGGCGGTGACGGGGTCGACGTGGCCCTGACCGGCGCACCCGGGATGTGGTCAGACTTCAACGAAGCGAACAAAACGGCGATGCTCAAATCCGAGCTGATCTCCTGGCCGGTGACCCTCGCCATCCTTCTGCTGGCCTTCGGCTCCCTGGTCGCCGCCGGGCTGCCCCTGATGCTGACCATCATCGGCCTCGTGGCCGCGGCCGGATCGCTGTATTTCGGCACCCAGTTCCTCGACATCTCGATCTGGGCGATGAACTTCGCGCTGATGTTCGCGCTCGCCCTCGGGATCGATTACGCGCTGTTCATCGTCATGCGTTTCCGCGGTGCCTTCTTTGGCGAGGGCATGTCTGCCGAAGACGCGACGGCGACGACCATGGACACGGCCGGCAAGGCGGTCCTGTTCAGCGGGCTCACGGTGCTGATCTCGCTGACCGCGGTGCTGCTCGTTCCCAGCCCCGCCTTCCGCTCGATGAGCCTGGGGATCATGCTCTCGGTGTTCTTCGTGCTGGCGGCGACCCTGACCCTGCTGCCGGCTGTTCTGGCCAGGCTCGGGCCGAGGCTGGACAGCCTGTCGCTTCCGTGGGTCCACTCCGGCGAGCACCGCTCTGCCCGGTTTGAGGCCTGGGGAGAACGCCTATGGCGACGGCCGCTTCCGTACGCGGCTTTTGCCCTGGTGGCGCTGGTGGTCCTGATGGTGCCGGTCTTCTCGCTCGACACCGGAATGCCTTCGATAAAGGTCGTCCCGGAAGAAGACGGTTCGAGACAGGGCTACGAGCAGGTCCAGGCCGGATTCGGCGAAGGCGCGACCGGTCCCATACAGATCGTCGCTCCACGTCAGGACGCAGCGGCCGTGACCGAAGAGGTCAGCGCGGATCCCCTGATCGCGCAGGTGACGCCGCCCATGCCCGGAGGAAACGACCTGGTTCTGATCCAGGCGATACCGACGGTGGATCCCTCATCGACAGAATTCGGCGTGGCGGTGGACCGCCTGCGCGCGGACCTGTCCCCGGCTGTCCTGGTCGGCGGGCCGGCGGTCGAGAATTACGATCTCGAGCAGACTCTGAGTGACAAGACGCCGCTGGTGATCGGAGTGATCCTGGTGCTCGGCTTCCTGCTCCTGCTGGTCGCACTACAGGCTCCGGTGATCGCCGCGGTCGGCGTGGCCACAAACCTGCTGGCAGCCGGCGCCGCGTTCGGAGTCGCCAAGCTGATCTTCCAGGACGGCAACCTGAGCGGAATTCTCGGTTTCGAGTCACAGGGGTTCCTTGACGCCTGGGGACCGGTCTTCTTTTTCGCGATGATCTTCGCGATCTCGATGGACTACACGGTCTTCCTGCTGAGCTCGGCAAAGGAGCACTGGGACCGGACCGGCGACCCGAAAGACGCGATGGTCGGGGGCCTGGCCCACTCGGGCCGGGTGATCTTCGCCGCGGCCGCCGTCATGGTCGCCGTCTTCTTCACCTTCGCGCTATCGGGACCGCTGCCACCGAAGGAGATGGGCATCATCCTCGGAGTCGCCGTGCTGCTCGATGCCTTCCTCGTCAGGCTGCTGCTGGTGCCGGTGATGCTGCGGCTGCTCGGTCGATGGGCCTGGTACCTGCCGGCCTGGCTGGACCGGATTCTGCCCAACGTGAAATTCGGCCACTCCTGAGATGGCGGCCCCGCGAGCGGAAGGGGAGAGGCGCGGCCGGCCGGCCGGTTGCGCCTCTCCCCGAACCCGGGCAGGCGAGCGACCACGACATCTGTCGATTTGTAAGAGGATATGGGCGGCCACTGCGGTCCCTCCATTTTCTTCACATGTCAACCGGAGTAGCCTGAAAGGGCACGCTCTTATACGAGGAGGCCGATCTTGACCGTTTCAACCGAATTGCCGACGAAGACTCTGAAGAACTACATCGGTGGCGCCTGGGTCGATGCACCGGGGGCCGAACTGCACGACGTGGTCAATCCGGCGAACGGTGAGACGATCGCCCGGGTTCCCTTTTCGACCTCGGATCAGCTGGACCAGGCTGTGGCCGCCGCCCGCGAGGCGCTTCCTGCATGGCGTGGAGTGAGCACGATCGCCCGGGCCCGCAAGCTGTTCGAACTCCGCCAGAAGCTGGAGAACCGCAAGGACGAGCTCGCCCGCGCTGTCGTGACCGAGATGGGCAAGACCCTGCCCGACGCGACCGCCGAGGTCAGCCGGATGATTGAGATGGTCGAGGCCGCGACTGCTATCCCGATCACGATGCAGGGCCGGGTGCTCGAGGACGTCGCCCGCAACGTCGACGCCGAGACGATCCGCCAGCCGGTGGGCGTCTGTGCTGCGATCGTGCCGTTCAACTTTCCGGCGATGGTCCCGTTCTGGTTCCTGCCGTTCGCGATCGGCTGCGGAAACACCTTTGTGCTCAAGCCTTCGGAGCAGGTTCCGATGACCCAGTCTCTGGTCTTTGAATCGATTGACGAACTCGACCTGCCGCCCGGAGTGGTCAACCTGGTCAACGGTTCACGCGAAGTGGTCGAGGGCATCCTCGAGCACCCCGGGATCGACGCGATCTCGTTTGTCGGATCCGCCCCGGTGGCCCGGATCGTCTACGCAGGCGCGGCGAAGACGGGCAAGCGCGTCCAGGCGCTGGGTGGCGCCAAGAACCACATGGTGGTCTGCCCGGATGCGGTGGTTGACCCCACAGTCAAGGGCCTGATCGGCTCCGGCTTCGGCGCTGCGGGCCAGCGCTGCATGGCCGGCTCGGTGATCGTCACGGTGGGCGAAGGCCACGACCGGGTGATCCCGACCCTGATCGAGGAGTCGAAGAAGCTCACCGTCGGCAACGGCCTCGACGAAGAGGTCGACGTCGGCCCGGTTATCTCCTGCGACGCCCGTGACCGGATCAACGGCTGGATCGAGAAGGCGGTCGAAGACGGCGCCGACCTGGTGCTGGACGGCCGCGACCCCGGCGGAGACCCGGAAGGCTCATACGTCGGCCCCACGATCCTCGACAACGTCTCGCCGACCGATCCGATCGTCAGCGAAGAGGTCTTCGGCCCGGTCCTGGCCGTGGTCAACGTCGACACGCTCGAGGAGGCGATCGACGTGGTCAACGCCAGCCCGTTCGGCAACGGGGTCTCAATCTTCACCGAATCGGCTTCGGCGGTGCGCAGGTTCCGCCATGACGTCGAAGTCGGCATGGTCGGGGTGAACATCGGAGTCGCCGCCCCGGTCGCCTTCTTCCCCTTCTCGGGCTGGAAGGCGTCGTTCCTCGGAGACCTGCACGCCCACGGTCCGGACGGGGTCGAGTTCTTCACCCGCAAGAAGACGATCACCAGCCGCTACTTCTCCGGCGGCCAGACCAGCGGCAGCTACTTCGTCGAGCACTGACAGCGCCGGGAACCGAAGGCCTGCCCCGGCAGGCTCTAGGCGGCGACCGCGGCTTCCGGCTCTGGTTCCGGGGCTGTCCGGCGCGCCCTGACCGGCTGGATGAATTCGGGTGGCGCGATGTCGAGGTAAGCGTTGAAGGCGAAGTCGGCGATTCGCCTGATGCCCACCGTCGCCATGACCGGCCTGACCAGGCGAGGGGGGAACCTGGGAAGAATTTTCTGGGCCCGCAGAAGCCAGTCGAAGTGGCGCTGATGGCTCCGGTTGAAGCTCTCGTACCCGGCGAGGGCACGTTCGCGGGTCCGCCTTCCGTCATGGACCGCCCGCAGTTCCCGGCCCAGCGCAGCTCCGAAGTAGAGCGCCGGCCTGATCCCCTCGGCGGTCAGCGGAAGGCAGTGTCCGGCCGAGTCGCCGGCGAAGAAGACACCCTGACCGGTCGCGGGACGCAGCTTGTGAGGGATCCAGTTGCCCTGCCAGCCGATCGTCTCGACCCCTAGGTCTTCCGCCAGGGTCTCGGTGGTCGGGCGCACGTGGAAGCGGGGATCGAACGAGCCGACGCCGACCCGGATCTCGTCGTCGGCCGGGAACGACCAGCCGTAGCCGGCCGGAACGTACTTGCGGTTGATGAATACTTCGAGTTCGTCCCGCCCGCCGCCCGGATGGACTTCGAGTCCCCGGGAGAGCGGTGCGTCTGGCGGCTGGTAGGGGCTGCCGGAGGCGAGTACCCGCTTCCAGCCCATCGTGTCGACCACGAGCGGGGCGGAGATCACCCCCCGGTCGGTTTCCACGGCGATCGGTGCCCCTTCGGGTTCGGCGGCGAGCCCGCCGTTCGGCGGCTCCCCCCGGCCGTTCACCTTGGCGGTTTCGAAGGTGGCGTCGCAGTCCCGCCACAGCAGTTCGCAGAGCGTCGGGTAGTCGAAGGTCGAGAACTCCCAGGGGACCGGCAGCCTGGCCGAGCCGTGGGCGGTCCGGATCAGGACCGAGCTGAAGCGCTGCTTTTCGGCCTCCAGCAGCCCGAGGTTCTCCAGGTATGCCGTCGGGATGGCGCAGGCCGAGGTCTGTCGCTCGCCGATCTCGTAGCGGTCGATCACCAGCACGTCGGCGCCGGAGCCGGCCAGCTCCCGGGCGGCCATCAGGCCGGCGAAGCTGGCCCCGCAGACCAGCACGTCGCGGGTGCCGCCCAGTCCGGTCCGCTCGGAGCCTCGTTTCGTTGCCCGGGTTGCCATGGTCAGGAAGAGTAATGGCTACCCGAACGGCCGGACCCGGGCCCCCGGCAGAGGACTCCCGCGCAAACCCGGCCCCCCGGCTACGGTTTCCCGGGCAATCCCGGATCTCCGGCGGCGATTTCCTGTCTATGCCAGAGGAAACCTTTTCCCAGGGAAGCCGGGGTGGCCCTGATCCACACTCCGGTCCGGGGCCTGTTCCCAGCTACAACGCGGCTTGGGTGTACTTCTGCGATCATCCCGCGCTGTGACTACTGAATCCACACTCCTACACGCCCCAGAGGGGGTTCCGGTCGAAGGCTCCAATGGCCTCTTGGTTGAGGTCGATGGCCGGATCATTCCAAACTACGCCGCCACCATGGTCTCGTTCGAGGAAGGCGATGTCGTAAACGGCAAAGTCGTCCGCATCGATCGGGACGAGGTGCTGCTCGACATCGGCTACAAGTCCGAAGGGGTAATCCCCTCGGGCGAGCTGTCGATCCGCAAGGCGGTCGACACCTCCGAGGAGGTCGAGCTCGGCGAAGAGATCGACGCCCTGGTCGTCACCAAGGAAGACGCCGAGGGACGGCTCATCCTCTCCAAGAAGCGGGCCCGCTTCGAGAAGGCCTGGCGCAAGATCGAGGCCGCCGCCGAGTCCGGCCAGCCGGTCGAAGGCAACGTGATCGAGGTCGTCAAGGGCGGTCTGATCATCGACCTCGGCATCCGCGGCTTCCTGCCGGCCTCCCTTGTCGACATCCGCCGGGTCCACGACCTGGACGAGTTCATGAGCCAGACCCTCGAATGCAAGGTGATCGAGCTCAACCGCAGCCGCAACAACGTCGTGCTCTCGCGCCGGGCGGTGCTCGAGGAGGAGCGCAAGGAGGTCCGTGAGCAGATCCTCGGCCGCCTGCAGCCGGGCCAGATCGTCGACGGCACGATCTCCAACATCGTCGACTTCGGCGCCTTCGTCGATCTCGAAGGCATCGACGGCCTGATCCATATTTCCGAGCTCTCCTGGAGCCACGTCAACCACCCGACCGAGGTGGTTGCGATCGGCGACACGGTCAAGATCAAGGTGCTCGACATCGATCGCGACCGCCAGCGCATCTCGCTCGGCCTCAAGCAGACCCAGGAAGACCCG